>JASJDS010000157.1 GCA_030065055.1 Calothrix sp. MO_192.B10 | reverse complement strand
GTTTCTTGCACTACCTGTATCGAAACAAATGTTTTTACTTCGTTCCATAAATAAATTTAGGGGCTTGGTGACCATTTTTCTTTTTCTTTACTTTTGCCTTTTTACTTTTTACTTTTGCCTTGTTCGGTCAAGGTGGGTATAAGTATTTTAAAAGCGAATTGCACCCTCGTTAAGGGAGAAACTTTAACAGACTCTGGTTACAAGGTTCTACCTTGTAATAAATTTTGAGGAGGCTCTGCCTCCAGACTTAAAGGGAGGCAGAGCCTCCCTTAATGGGTTTCCAGGCAGAGCCTAGAAACAGGGATGTTTCGTTTTTGTCTCGCAATTCATCTCAACGCTTCCCTATCGGGTAGGCGTGAGTCTTCTTTCTGTTCTAACTAAATCAAAACAGGGCACGGCATATGTAATCTATTGGCTTTGATAATAAGCTTACTGATGCCGTGCCCCTACTGGATAATTTATTTTTTGGTGTTTCCTTATCGATTTTCCCTTCGGTGGGAATTATGCCTAAGTTAATTGATACGCAACGTTATCTTAACTTTTCCTGTTAGGGATTGAGGGACTCTCCACTGCAATAGGGATTTCTTAATAGCCTCAATGACAATATCTTCCTTGAGGGTAGAAAGAGTCTCATCTAACATTACCCGTAGCACTCGCTTGTTATTAATTGTAAATTCAAATACCATTTGCCCAGTAAAATTACTAGGTAAGTTGAGTGCTTGTAAATGTTGGGTTAGGTTAGCAGATGCAGTTGCATCTAATCCTTCTACAGCAACAATTTCTATACTTGGCTGGTTCGTTGTTTGTAACTCTTCAGTTTCTGCAATAGCACGCTTTCTAAATAAGCCTCTTGGTTTTTTATAGGAGCCAGTATCTAGAGATTTGGTTGGAGTTGGTGGCGCTGCCCCTGCTGGTTCAGCCATCATGTAGTCTATTGTCATATCCCTTGTTCTCTCCATTCCCCCTAATACTCCTTGATAACTGACAGCTTCTGGTGTAATACCCCTTGTTCTCTCCATTTCTCCAAATACCCCTTGATAGCTCACAGCTTCTGGCATTTCTACAGGTACTTCCATAGAAATAGACTCTCCTTGGGGATTTACCCGCACATCATCGCTGACGGCGACAAAAGCTGTGTACTGGGAAAGTAATTGATAGGTTAAAGCTGTTTGCGTTACTGCTTCCACCCCTGTTGTGGTTTCATGATGGAACATTTGGTTCATTAAGTGTTTGATGCGTGCCCGCCCCCACAACTGTGCGATCGCCGGATTACCGATTTCGGCAAAATAGAGGTAAAATGTCTTTTGATAGGGTTTACCGCCAGCAGCGACACCGCTAATGTGTAAATTACCACCGATACCATCCTCCTTGCGTCCAAACAGAACTAATGGCTGTTCGGTGAATAAATCTGGCGGTGCTTCTGGGTAAATTACAGGTGGTTCCCCTGCTCCTTCCCAGGTAATTTCAATATTTGTCAGCACGGGGTTGTTGATTTGTTGGCAAAACTTGTCAGCGACGGCTTGGGTAGGTTCATCATGGCGAATAATTGTGGATGTTCCCCTTCCCACTTCGGCAATGCGATTGAGTAGGAAGCGGTTAACTGAACTACCCGCACCAAAGCTGTACAGGCGATTTCCTGTTTGTAGGTGTTTCTGTACTTCTGACAAGATTTGATTTTCATTGCCAATGTAACCATCGGTGAGCAAAACCACGGTTCGCAATCTTCCCCAGGGTGTGGGAAAGTTAATTGCTGCACGAATCCCACTCAACATTTCTGTACCGCCACTGGCTCGTAGGTTTCTAATGTAGGTTAGAGCTTTGGCACGGTTTTCTGGTGTATTGGGTAGGGGTTTGGGGGATAATTGTCTAACAGTGTGGGAAAAATCCAGGATGGAGAAGGTGTCATCAGGGTTCAATCTTTCGATAAATCGCCGCATCAATTCCTGACACTGTTGTAAGGGTGCGCCAGATTGGGAACCGGAAGTATCTACCAAAAACACCACATCTTTAGGAACAATGGATTCCTGGGCATATTCCACTGCGGGAATGAGATACACTGCAAAATGTCCCCCCCGTTCATCTGCTTGGGTAATTACGGTAGATTGGGTTTCCTTACCAGTAACTTGATAGCGAATAATTAAATCCTTGTTGGGGATGGTGTCTTCCCCGGCTAATTGGATGTGGAGATTGTTTTCTTTCAGTTGAGTGGCTATTTGGTGGGATGGGGAGTCAACATTACTGATGGGTAAGCTGCCATCAATTTCCACAGTTACATTAATATCATGGCGCGAGCGGGTTTCTGGTGGAATTACCGGGGGAGTAATCCGGGAAGCATCGGGGACATCGTCTGTGTCTCCACTATCATCAATTGGTATACCAGGAATATACCTTGGTCCTACCACCATGGGAAAGACAAACTCGTAATTTCCTCCCGCAAACTGCAAGCTTTCCGTGTAGCGAATGGTGACATCAATTTGTTCCCCCGGTTTAATATTAGCCAGGGATTGGGTAAAGATATTGTCTCTTTCCTGCTCTAGTAATCCCGCAGTGCGTCCTTGTTCTTTGGCTTGTTGGTAAATTTTTTGTGCTTCTTCCCGTTTTTTAATATTACCCTTAATAGTGCGATCGCCTATTTTTATTTCCATTTCATCCACCGCCGCCTCATCCGGTAATGGGAAGATATATATGGCTTCTAAAGGTTGGGTGAAAGGGTTTTCAAAGCTTTGAGTAACTTCTGTGCGCCCTACATTACCGGCTATTTGGGCGTTAACTTCTGTATGCTTGAGGGGAAATACTAGCTGTGTTTCTAGGGATTGGGTATATAATCCACCGATAGAATGTTCGTTAGGGATGACTGTCATAATATCCTTGCTATTTATAAGTTGGTTGATTATGACTTCACTCTAACCAATCCCGGAAATGAAAATCACCTAACCACTATTAGGACTTTTGTTAGGATATTGGGCAATGGGTGAACACAATCTTAGCAATGACAAATTACCAAGATTTCTTTATAGAAGTTGAAAATAACTGGAATTTAACAAAACTGTACCAGGATATTGCTCATGCCAAGCAAAAAATCACTGGCAAGAATAGAGATATTACTCCCTTAGAAAAGGTTTGTCTGCGGGGATTACTAGGTGGTTATAGTCCCAATGAAATTGCTGCTACCATTAATCGGGAACCAAGGGGGTTAAGAGTTGATTTATCTAGGGGATTATATCGGTATTTAGAATTACTTACTCAACGTCCTGCCAATTCTCTCAAGGATTGGAGAAATGTGACATCTTGGTTAATACAAGCTAATTATCAAGCTCTATCTAATCATAATTATATAATTGATACTGATTCTGTTATTAAAATTGTCGATGTCTCTTTGTCAGGCTCTATTAATGCTCCATTGATAGATATTAAGGTGAGAAATATTGGTAGCCAAGCAGCTTTTTTAAAAAGAGCTAGATTTATATTTAATCATATCTGGTTATTAAAAAGTTGGGTATTTATGGAACCTCAATTAGGTGCAGTTGCAGAAGCAATGCCTCTACCTGCTACTACTAGAAGTATGTCTAAAAAGAGTAGACAAGTTGAACCTAGTTATGATTATAAATTTGCATTACCACCATCCATTTATGGGAATTATATTGAAGAAATAAACATATCTCAATGTGTAGGCGATCGCGATGTAGATAGATTTACATTTTCCACATCTATTCCTAATGAATATTGCCAGGAAATAGTAGAAAATAAAACTAAATTCTATACATCTTACATCTATGATTTGCAAATAGAAATAATTTATGATGAAGATAATAAATTAGTGAGAACACCTCATATTTTAATTTTGGCAGAAAATACTGATGACGATGATATTGAAGATAGAAAATTTTTCCACAAAACATTCACAATATCACCGGATTTGCAATCTATTAATCAAGTTAAAGAATACAGCCAGCGCAATCAAGAAATTCTTGCACGGGTATTACACATAGATGCTGTTAAGAGCAAATTTTTGGAAATAATATTAACAGGGATTTAGAATTTAGAATTGATCAACAAATAATTAGCATGGTAAATATAATGTTATTCGCTGTGATTTGAGATAGGGATAAAATATATGATAAAACAGATTTTTATAATTGCAGCCGCTATTTTTTGTCTGGGAATAGTCAGTTGTAATAATTCTTCTTCCAAGACAGCCAGTGAAATAACAAATATAGCTTCACCAACTCAGACAAATTCCCCATCATCTAACGATTCAACCCCAGTTAGTAATGAAGGGAGCAAAATAACAGAAACTGATATTTTCAAACCAGGTAATACCGAAAATAAACAACCAGTCACATCTGATAAAACTAACAATAAATTTAATACCAGCAATCAACCAAAAGTAGCTACTATCAAAAATATGGTTACTGGTGAGTTAAAATGTTATGTCACCTTAATTGATGAAAAAGGTACTAAACGCGAAGTTGGAGCAACTTTTGAAGTTTGCGAGCAACCAGAGAAATTATTAAATAAGAAAGTTAATTTCAGCTATAAAGATATTAAAGTTAATGATTGTGAAAGTTCTGAACCCTGTGGCAAAACGAAAATAGAATCTTTGATTGCCAAAATAGAAATTGTGGGAGATAAATCGTCAACTAAATCTGATAAAAGTGACTCCCAAACCTTGAGTAATGGTGAATGGACAATTGTCATTGGTAATAGAAAATCTTGGTCTGGTGTCAATGGTACGGGTAACTTAAGTTACCGTGGATGCAGTTCTCAGGGTAAATGTCTGGAGTTGACAGGGGGCAAAGTTACCTGTAGACAAGGAATATGTGTCACAGTTTGGAAAAATGGTGATTATACCTATGTAGTTAAGCAACCAATTACCGAAGATGGCACACCCAGCAATCCATCACTAACAACCTTGGAAGTACGGGAAAACGATAAAGTTATCCTTACAGCCAAAGGATTTAAAACAGTTAACTAGAAAAAACGGCATTGCTGAATCTGAATGTGAAATGAGTAAACTAAACTCCTAAAACTCTTACCCTCTGCGCCTGGAGCGCCTGGAGCGTGAGGTAAATTCATATTTTCATCCAGCAACGCCGAAAAACCCTTTTCATCCTCAACCTTCCTAACTTGCAGAAAGTTGTTATCTCAGAAGCTTATAGATGAACTCATCGCTGGTATAATCTTGACTGCTTTAATCAAGGCTAAATTGCCGCCATCAGATTGAAAAGTCGGCAAACCTTAAAATTACTGCAAATTTGTGCGGGAAAACCAGAAATTCGCGCTACCTAGATGGGAATGCGTCATCAGAGGATTTAAGTAATGGGATACGTAGTTTCAACTGCAAATATGAAGGGTGGAGTGGGTAAAACGACTCTTACCGTTAATATTGCCACTTGTTTAGCGAAAAATCATGGCAAACGGGTTTTGGTACTAGATTTAGACACTCAAATTAGTGCCACACTCAGTTTGATGTCGCCAATGGAATTTGCCAAACGCCGAAAAAAAAGGCAGACTTTTAGATATTTACTCGACCAGATAATTAACCCAGATTCTAAACCCAAGTATATAATTCAAGACATCATTCAACCGAATGTTTGTAATCTTCCAGGACTTGATTTATTACCTGGAGATATTGATTTGTATGATGAATTTCTAGTTTCGGAAATGCTACACGAACAAGCAGTAGCCTTGGGTGAGAACCACTTTGAAACTATTTGGAATCGCTTTGAAAGGGTACTGCTAGGAAAAATATTAGAACCCGTTCGTCAAGAATATGATTTTATTATTCTTGACTGCGCTCCTGGCTACAATCTTTTAACTCGCAGTGCTTTAGCTGCAAGTAATTTTTACATCCTTCCTGCTAAACCAGAACCATTATCTGTGGTGGGTATTCAATTATTAGAAAGAAGAATTGGACAGTTAAAAGAAAGTCATGAACATGAAGCGGAAATAGACATTAAAATGTTGGGAATAGTCTTTACCATGTCCAACACAAATTTATTAACCGGTAGGTACTATAAACAAGTGATGCACCGGGTTAATCAAGATTTTGGTAGTGACAAGATTTGCCAGACACAAATACCTGTAGATGTGAATGTTGCTAGAGCAGTTGATAGTTTTTTGCCCGTTGTGATTAATAGCCCTCAATCATCTGGTTCAAAAGCGTTTTCTCAGTTAACCCAAGAACTGCTGCAAAAGCTGTAAAGAAAAAACAAGGGGTGTGTAAATACTTACCTACCCACCCCAGAAACAGTTATTGAGACATCCTTTAACATGGAAACCACCCGTCACGAATATCGAGTAACCCGGATGTGGGAGGAAAACCCAGAAATATTCCTCAATGACCAAGCTTTGTTACCATTAGCACCACTGGCAGCAACAAAGCAACCGCAAATTTTGCTACAACAAGTGGTGGAACGAGCGAATCAAGTTTCTGTGGAGAAACGAGGAGAAATTTCCGCCTATGATTTTACAAGTATGGCTGATTTACAGGTTTGGTTGCAAGGGATTGGGGATTGAGTTTGTGCTGGAGTGCCATCAATTTCCGGCTCAAAAACTAGGATAATGGTAAGACTGAGTTTAATTGTTGCCTATAGGAAATGTCATTTGATAATCTCTGCAAGCTCCTATCGGAAAAATATCCTGCAAACTTCGCCCATTGGATTTTAGGTACACCCCAAACAACCGTCAAAGTCCTGAAAACCGAATTGAGTATTGAACCAATACGGGCTGATTACCTTACATTTTTGCAACTACAACAACGGATATTACACCTGGAATTTCAAACCAAACTGGAATCAACCCCACCCTTACCTTTACGGATGCTAGATTACTGGGTGCGGTTGTATCGCTTATATCGTCTACCAGTTACCCAAGTTGTTGTATTATTGCTTCCCCCCGCACCAGAAACAGTCATCGAAACATCCTTTAACATGGAAACCACCCGTCACGAATATCGGGTAATCCGGATGTGGGAGGAAAACCCAGAAATATTTCTCAATGACGAAGCCTTGTTACCATTAGCACCACTAGCAGCAACAAAGCAACCGCAAATTTTGCTACAACAAGTGGTGGAACGAGTGAATCAACTTTCAGTGGAGAAACGAGGAGAAATTTCCGCCTATACCCAAATCTTAGCCGGGTTAAAATATAAAAAAGACTTAATTCGACAACTCTTCCGGGAGGGTATGATGCGCGAGTCAGTCATTTATCAAGAAATCCTTTCTGAAGGTGAAAAAAGAGGAGAACAAAGGGGGCGGGAAGCTGAGGGAAGAACGCTCATTTTCCGTCAACTAACTCGACGGGTAGGGGAATTACCTCAAGATGTGCGTCAACGGATAGAAACTCTGTCTTTGCCACAATTAGAAAATCTCGGCGAAGCGTTACTAGATTTTCAGGGAATGGGTGATTTACAGGTTTGGTTAGAAGGGATTGGGGACTGAGTTTGTGCTTAATTCGACAACTCTTCCGGGAGGGTATGATGCGCGAGTCAGTCATTTATCAGGAAATCCTTTCTGAAGGTGAAAAAAGAGGGGAACAAAGAGAGCGTAAGCTTGTTCTGCGTCTACTAACTCGACGGGTGGGGGAATTACCCCAAGATGTGCGTCAACGGATAGAAACCCTTTCTTTGTCACAATTAGAAAATCTCGGCGAAGCGTTACTAGATTTTCAGGGAATGGCTGATTTACAGGTTTGGTTAGAAGGGATTGGGAATTGAGTTTGTGCGGGGGTATCATAAATTTCCTGCCCAAAAACTAGGATAATGGTAAGACTGAGTTTAAGGGAACGCGCACCAAGAGAGGGAGTAGGGGGAGAATTATCTGTAGCAAACATTTAGGTAATTCATATAAATAGGGTATTTATACTTAAATTTTATGTATAATATTTTTATATTTACAATATCCAGAAAATTTCTTGATATTTATGATACTAGTCCGTCCTAATGCAACTTTGAAATCCATTTGCTGCTTTGTTTTGAGTTTTCTACTATGTATCACATTACTTTCGGGATGCGGACAAAAAGATAAAACCACTGTGGGTTGGAAACCGGCTGCTCCCATAGGTATATATTTGAGCCGCCAAGAAAAAGGATTATGGAAACTCTCTACAAATATACCTTTACCAGTAAAGGAACTGGGAGTTTTCTCTATCGATCATCAATTCGATGTTCGAGATGAATACACATATATCATTATCAGAGACAGAAAAAACGCTACAGAGCAGGTATTCCAGTTAGGTGTTAATAAAGGCAAGGTAAAGCTTCACATAACCGGAGAACATAATTTGACTCTACAGCCAGAAGAAGACAACAAAATTATTATTGATCATGAAGTAATTTCTGGCAAAATTATGATCGAAATTTACCCAGACGGACAAAAGTTAGCTGGCGTTCTTTTTGAAAATGGAACTGAATTTGTCTTTCTCTCTGGTAATCGCTTACACATTGAATATGCTTCTCTCACTAATTCTATAAAACGTGAGAAACTTCCACCAGACACAACATATCTTTTTCGGAATGACGACTCTCTTTACTTAGAATCTCTAGAAAAGGTTACGTTTACAAGAGATTTAGGAATCAGTCAGTTAAAGTTTGATTGGAAAACAGAGATCAAAGCTAACCAAGAACCATTAGTAATTGAACTTCCGAAGGAAAGTAAAGCAACTATAACTAACATAGAAGAATTAAAAAATGCGATTACAACTTTTGCTCCAAAGGTTCAATTTGTTATTGAACGTTCTACTCCAAAGCTTTGGTGGTTTTTGACAATTGAGTTCATAGGCATTCCTCTTGTCATTTTCTTTGGAAGGAAGAAGAGAAAAGGATGCTTTGAAGTCTTACTATATTTATTAGGTACTACTTCATTGGTTATTTATACCTTAGTAACATTGACCTCCGATCCTAGCTACCTGTTTGGGGCTTTTATCTAGCCTTTTTTAAAATATCTTCATTAAATCTTTACAAAAATTAACTTAAAAATGGGTTTCACCCCTCATCCCTAAGCTGTTATAATCTGTTAAAGAGATGCACCCTGATGATCTGGAGAGCAGCCCAAGAGGCTCTCCTTTTTTCGTTAAACGTTAAAGATAATCAGTGGCGTTCGGTTGTAGCAGAGACGTGGCAGGGCATACAGGAAAACAGTAAAGAGATGCTTTTTTATTGTGTTTTCCCGTATCCCCTGCATTATTTATATTTAGACGATCGCCTCCCGGAAGAAATCCGTAAGAAATATATCATACATCACTCGCCAGATTTTAAGTTAAGTAAGTCAACAAAATTATTTTTCTATTTACTTTTGGGAAAACGGGCGGTAATACTACTATCAGAAGACGTGAAGACCGATCCAGGTGATAACTGGTCTATTTTTACAATGAACATTAAGAACAAATATATTTTCCTTTAATTACCTGAAAATTTAACTTCAGGTCATCTACCTGTGATGTTCGTTCCTGAAAAAGCTTATGCAACCCACTAATCTTAACCAATTTACAGAAAAAGCCTGGGAAGCGATCACCCATACTCCTGATATTGCCAAACAGTATCAACAACAGCAGATAGAAAGCGAACACCTGATGAAAGCATTGCTGGAACAGGAAGGGCTGGCTAGTGCTGTTTTTACCAAAGCAGATGTGAATTTACAGCAGCTGCGCGATCGCACGGAACAGTTTCTGCAACAGCAGCCGAAAGTATCTGGTAGCATTAGTTCTGTATACTTAGGGCGTAGTTTGGATCGGCTGTTGGATCGGGCTGAGTCTTGCCGCAAGGAATTTAAAGACGAGTATATCTCCATTGAGCATTTATTACTTGGTTACGCTAAAGATGACCGGTTTGGCAAAAGTTTATTTCAAGAATTTGGCTTAAATGAAGCCAAACTGAAAAATATTATTAAACAGATTCGTGGGAACCAAACAGTGACTGACCAAAATCCCGAAGGCAAATACCAAGCATTGGAAAAATACGGACGGGATCTGACTGAAGCAGCCCGCCAAGGTAAGCTCGATCCGGTAATTGGCAGGGATGATGAGATTCGCCGCACCATCCAAATTCTTTCCCGTCGTACTAAGAATAACCCCGTCCTGATTGGGGAACCGGGGGTGGGTAAAACTGCGATCGCTGAGGGTTTGGCACAGCGTATAATAGCTGGTGATGTGCCCCAATCCTTAAAAGACCGCAAGTTAATTACTTTGGATATGGGTGCTTTGATTGCCGGGGCGAAATTCCGGGGTGAGTTTGAGGAACGGCTGAAGGCGGTATTAAAGGAAGTTACGGAATCTGAGGGGAATATTGTCCTGTTTATTGATGAAATCCACACCGTTGTTGGTGCTGGGGCAACTCAAGGGGCGATGGATGCCGGCAATTTACTCAAACCCATGTTGGCGCGGGGTGAGCTGCGCTGTATTGGGGCGACAACTCTGGATGAATATCGGAAGTATATAGAGAAGGATGCGGCGTTGGAAAGACGCTTCCAACAGGTGTATGTGGATCAACCCAGTGTGGAAGATACCATTTCCATTTTGCGGGGTTTGAAAGAACGGTATGAAGTCCACCACGGGGTGAAGATTTCCGATAGTTCCCTGGTAGCAGCAGCAACATTATCTAGTCGGTATATTAGCGATCGCTTCTTGCCAGATAAGGCCATTGATTTGGTGGATGAAGCGGCAGCAAGGTTGAAAATGGAAATTACCTCTAAGCCTGAGGAATTGGACGAAATTGACCGGAAAATTTTGCAGTTGGAAATGGAAAAGTTATCCCTGCAAAAGGAAAGTGATGCTGCTTCTAAGGAACGTTTAGAAAGGTTAGAAAAAGAACTAGCTGACTTCAAGGAGGAACAGAGGTCACTCAATGCTCAATGGCAATCGGAAAAGGATGTAATTACTAAAATTCAGTCGGTGAAGGAGGAAATTGACCGGGTGAATCTGGAAATTCAACAAGCGGAACGCAACTATGACCTCAACCGTGCTGCTGAGTTGAAGTATGGTAAGTTAACAGACTTACATCGGCAATTGGAAACCACTGAAGCTGAACTAGCTCAAGCCCAGGGAAGCGGTACTTCTTTGCTTAGGGAGGAAGTCACCGAAGCTGATATTGCCGAAATTATTTCCAAGTGGACGGGGATTCCCATCAGTAAGTTGGTAGAATCGGAGATGGAGAAACTACTGCACCTAGAAGACGAGCTACATCAGCGTGTCATTGGACAGGAAGAAGCAGTTACCGCCGTCGCCGATGCCATTCAGCGTTCCCGCGCCGGTTTAGCAGATCCCAACCGTCCCATTGCTAGTTTTATTTTCCTTGGCCCCACGGGGGTAGGTAAAACGGAATTAGCTAAGGCATTAGCGGCGTATATGTTCGATACCGAGGAAGCACTGGTACGGATTGATATGTCTGAGTATATGGAGAAACACACCGTTTCTCGGTTAATTGGTGCCCCTCCGGGATATGTGGGTTATGAAGAAGGAGGACAACTCACCGAAGCCATTCGTCGTCGTCCCTATGCTGTAATTCTGTTCGACGAAATTGAAAAAGCACATCCGGATGTATTTAATATCTTCCTGCAAATTTTAGATGATGGACGGGTTACTGATGCCCAAGGTCATACGGTGGACTTTAAGAACACTATTATTATTATGACCAGTAACATTGGTTCTCAATATATTCTTGATGTGGCTGGGGATGATTCCCGCTATGATGAAATGCGCCATCGGGTAATGGAAGCCATGCGGACTAGCTTCCGTCCTGAATTTCTCAACCGGATTGATGAAATTATTATCTTCCATGCTCTACTCAAGGAGCAATTACGGCAAATTGTTCAACTGCAAGTAGAAAAACTACACCAAAGATTGGGCGATCGCAATATGTCTCTCAAGCTTGCTGATGCTTCCCTTGACTTTATTGCCGATGTTGGTTTTGACCCGGTATTTGGTGCTCGTCCCCTGAAACGTGCTATTCAACGGGAGTTAGAAACGCAGATTGCTAAGGCGATTTTAAGGGGTGAGTTTAGCGATGGTGACACCATTTATGTGGATGTAGAGAATGAGCGTCTTGCCTTCAAGCGTTTACCCGCAGAGTTGTTGACAACTTAGTTTGGATCGTAGATTAATATCCTCAAAGACGCAAAAACATGACAAATGAGTTTGCGTCTTTTTGTGATCAGTTATCCTGAGTTAAGCTTAAAATCTGGATCATATCATGTCCGGGTAAACGGTTATTATAAAAGCTCACGCAGAGACGCAGAGGCGCAGAGAAGTGTGATTTTTTTATCGTAAGCAATTATGCGGACATCATATAACGGAAAGTCGGAGGCTTGATATTCCGCGTATCGCACTACAATTTTTGATAATGCTTTTTGAGTCAGTATATATCCACAATACAATTGCTTATCCTGCCATAAATTTGTATAAAAAGTCAACCCCAAAAACCTTAATTTTTCGTTGATAAAACCGTATATTTGGCTACAATTTATCGAAATTTTTCGATTTTTAGTAACAATTTCGTTACAATAAGGTTGATTAGATTAAGCACATCAAAGAATTATTGCAAAATGATAAATATTTAACCGTGGAAAACCGTTACAATAACTAAAATTGTTCTAAGTATTGGTACGATTGCTGTTGATATTTTCACCATCACCAATAATATCAGGATGTGATCGCTCCATAGTTGATTATCCTGAGTTAAGGTTAAAATTTGATAATGCTTTTTGAGTCAGTATACGCCCACCATACAATTGCTTATCCTGCCACTAATTTGTATAAAAAGTCAACCCCAAAAACCTTAATTTTTCGTTGATAAAACCGTATATTTGGCTACAATTTATCGAAATTTTTCGATTTTTAGTAACAATTTCGTTACAATAAGGTTGATTAGATTAAGTACATCAAAGAATTATTGCAAAATGATAAATATTTAACCGTGGAAAACCGTTACAATAACCAAAATTGTTCTAAGTATTGGTGTGATCGCTGTTTATATTTTCACCATCACCAATAATACCAGGATGCGATCGCTCCGTAGTTGATAATGAAATTGATTTCCAAAAGTGATTACTTCTGAAATCCTCACGCTTACTGCAAGCAATTTTCACGAATCTCTGTGAACAACAAAAAAGTATTTTAATTGAGTTTAACGGCGAGGAAGACCATGTTCACTTGTTGGTCAATCTCTCACCAGACAATCATATTTCTGAATTCGTAAAAGTCCTAAAAGCGTCGTCAAGCAGACTAATCCGCAAGGAGTTCAAATCACACGTAGACAAATACTACTCGAAGCCTGTTTTTTGGTCGAGTTCATATTTTGTGAATTCTAGTAGTGGGGTGTCGCTCGATGTGTTGAAGAAATACATCAAGCAGCAAGATTCTCCGCCTGGATAATTAGACCCTGCCCTTGCTTTCATGAGGCAGTGCGTTGGCGGGGTTCCCCCGCTTAAAGCAACTGCCGTCCCCCAGGTTCCGAAGACTCCACCTGGGGACTTCCCGCAAGGAAGGTTAAACATTTGGGATGCTCCCAGACGGGAAAGTGTGGGAAGTGTGGGGAGTAGAGGGAGGTATTATTCCTTTGCTTCCTTCCCTCCTTCCCTCCTTCCCTCTACATTTCCCGTACCACAGGCTTACCATCCTTCACTTCGCCAATTAGTACCACATCGGCACAATTGACAAAGATGCCATTTTCCAGAACGCCGGGAAGATTATTCAGTACTTTTTCTAAATTCACAGGATCAGGGATATCATCAAATCTAACATCCACCACTAAATTACCCTGGTCTGTAACCACAGGACCAGCTTTTTTCACACCCATACGTAGTTCTGGTTTACCACCCAGTTCTTTGAGGGCATTGATCACTGGGGTAACAGCCATAGGGATCACTTCTACTGGTACTGCAAATACAGAACCTAGTTTATTAACTACCTTACCAGCATCCACAACCACCACAAACTGATTGGCGAGGTAATCCACTACCTTCTCGCGGGTATGTGCAGCACCACCACCTTTAATCAAATTCTTCTGGGGATCAACCTCATCTGCCCCATCAATGGCAATATCAATATGGTCAATGGCATCTAAGGTAGTTAGAGGAATACCATACTGCTTGGCGAGAACTTCCGCTTGAAAAGAAGTGGGGACACCAACAATATCCTTCAATTCCCCAGATTGCAGGCGCTCACCAATAAACTGAATTGCATAAGCTGTAGTTGACCCCGTACCCAAACCCACAATCGAATTGGATTTTACTAGGGCGGCGGCGGCTTTGCCGACTTCTTGCTTCATCAACTTGACGGGATCTGCTGCGCTCATTCCCAAAAACTCCAGAAAAACTGACTATTCCATCTTACTTGGGAAGGAGTGAAGGAGGGAAGGAGTTCGGAGTTCGGGGTTCGGGGTTCGGAGTTCGGAGTAGGGGCGGGGTTTCCCCGCCCGGAGTGAAGGAGGGTAAGAGGAAACAATTCAGTATTACTACTAACAAAGGCGTTACCTCTTCAGATTAAACTACTGGTTTTTACTGGTTTTTGTTCATAATCACAATTTACAGACGAGAGTTGATATTCCTGGGTTACAGGTGGGAATCATGACTTTTAATAAGTTCTATTGTGGGTTTGAAAAAGATTCAACAATGCCAGTATTAATTTCCCAAGAAAAGACTCAGCAATCTGCCCATTTTCCGAAACTAGAGAAAACTCCTCAGCGCAGTCATGCAGCAAAAATGCTGCGATTAAGCTCTGTGAGTAAAACCTATGGGAATGGTTGTCATGCACTTTTGGATGTGAGCTTAGAAGTCAACAAGGGTGATTTTCTATTTATTACGGGAGCCAGTGGTGCTGGTAAATCAACTCTGTTGAAACTCCTATATGGTGAAGAATTACCTACCCAGGGAGAAGTGATTGTTGATGAATTTAATGTGTCTAAATTGCGGGGCGATCGCTTATCATTGTTTCGTAGGCGTATTGGTGTTGTCTTTCAAGACTATAGGCTAATTCCCCAACGAACAGTGGCAGAGAATGTGGCATTGGTACTACTGGCTCAGGGCTATACCCGCAAGGAAATTCAACGCCGCCTAGAGCCAACTTTAAAATTGGTAGGTTTGCATAACAAAGCTCACTGTTTTCCCGAACAACTTTCTGGGGGAGAACAACAAAGAGCCAGTATTGCCAGGGCAATAGTAGCTACACCACCCCTGATATTAGCTGATGAACCCACAGGAAACCTCGATCCTGATAATTCCTGGCAAATTTTACAAATTTTTAACAAGTTAAACTCTTTTGGAGCTACAGTAATTGTCACTACCCATGATGAACAATTAGTGAGGCGCTGCAATCATCCATTGGTACAGGTACGTAACGGTAGACTATACAGAAAATGATGTTGGGTTGGTTCCAGACGTAAATTTTACGTCTGGTTGTATATTCACCAAAAGTTTTAGTAGATACTTTGCTTAACCTTAGTTCTGACTTTGATCGTTTTTACCTTACTAGAAGGTAAAACATGACTATGTTCTAAAGTTTGCAATGCTTCTAAGGCTGCTTGATGAACTACAGTTTCTTTTTCTTGACTCAAAAGCAAACGTAAACAATCGGTAATATGAAGTTGTACTTCTGATCCCAGGCGCTTGCGGAAAGATAATTTAGTCAGTTTGCGTACTGCCAGCAAACGTTTGAGAGGATCTGTCGCTGTCAAATTACACAGTAATTTATCTACGTAATTTTCTTCACGAGTACCATAAAAGTTAACCAGTTGCCATGCCAATAAAATTAAAGTTATCAGGGTGCCCATAGCCTGTAGAATTGCCCCCGCAGCAATCCAGTGGCTACTACTATCAACCCAGATAGCTGCTGCCATATAAGTAATTACGCAAGCAATACCACCACTGGTAACTGCAATAGTCAATCGACTATGGGGACTGCGGAAAAATTGGCGGATCTCACACCAGTTTTTTTGCCAATTCCACCGATCCATTGAGTAAACTAATACCATCATCCCAATACCAACGGCACTTGCCATCAGTAGCTTCCAGTTCCACAGCAGCATGGCGATAATGATAGTTAGAAATCCCAATAGACCACCCGGTCCTTGAAATCTGTGTAAATTTAGCTGCTTTGTGGCTCCAATCTTTAAATCTGGAAGCACCCAATTAGGTACTCGATTGATTAATTGCTGCCAAGAAGACGAAGCCTGTGCCACGGTGCTTTTCCTACTTGATTCACTAAGTAAAGTATAAGTATAAGTTTTACCAGGTATTGGTAAAAATTTCCCATTTGCCATTATCCAACAGACGAACTAGCGATCGCTCATGATGAACTAAAGGCAGTGCTTGAAATTTTATCACCGTGTTTTGCAATTTTGCAGCTACACACAAAAACTAAATTCCTCTACAGTAAATTGACCGTCAAAGGCACAGAGGGTAATACTGTGAATATTATCGGCTTGGACGCACAACAAGGCATTGGGAGGTACTGGAGAATCGGAATTGGCAAGATTAGCTGCTGGTAAAATGCTTTGAGTCAGCAATTGGCGATCGCTATTGTATGCTGAGAGTACCAATCGCTGGGAACTAGTAATCAGAGCTTTCACTCCTCGAACTGGACGGACAAAGGTTGCTTCTAATAGCCCACTGTTTGGTGAACCCATAAGCACCAACGTTCCAGACTTAATCGGAAAAGCTGGGTTAGAAGGTTGTATGGCAATACAGTTACTAAAAATTACCCCTTGATTTTCATATTGACGCTCCACAGTTTCAAAACATTTTAAATTGGCAAATTGTAAACATACATAGTTAGACCCAATTTCAGCACTACTGTCAATTGGATTGCAAGCAGCCGAAATTTGGACTTGATGCTCCCGTTCAAAATTGTCAAGTGCATAGGCAGGGTTAACAATCTTTGACAAAGAATTTAATTGAGTGTAAGTCTGACTTATCATGACACTCCACTTGGCGATTCCCTAGAAAAAAATCAGATGATTAATTACATCGAAAGCTAATACACATATCTAGATTTTCCAGCAACCCCTGAATTAATTTTTGACCATTTTTGACACCCACAACTGTCAGTGATATTTCTGATAGAGTAACATATTTAACTGGTATAATAATAATTGAGTGGTAATACTAGTAGCTAAGAAGAATCTAGGCTTACCAAAGTTTTCACGTTTTTATCCGTAATTCCCTAGCTAAAAAAATTACCAAATCTTTACAACTAAAATCATGATTTTACATCCACTTAATCTACTCCAGATAGGCGGTGAGTGAACTCATAATCAAATTTGCAATCAGCTTATTAGTATTTTTTATCAATAGACATATGCCAAAATTATCTATGGGTAACCCAAAATCCTGGTGGAGGCAGAAAATTTTCCATCTCTACAGTCTTCTGTTGGAGATATATAATTTCATCTGATTACAAGTTCCTCAACTAAATGTTAAAAATTAATGACTTAGTGAAAATATCAAATACTTAATTCCAATTATAAAAAAATCATAAAATTTAATAAAAATATATATTAAAGGGAACAGGGAAGAGGGAAGAGGGAACAGTGAAGGTGTTGGACGAGGATTTAAACCCCGTCCAACGCAATCGTCCCAAAGGGACGGGGCTTGGGACCCACTGGTGGGTCGAGGGAACTCAAGGGCAACAACCTTTGTTCCCAACCAACCCAACTGTTGCCCGTTGCCCGTTAAGAGTTCCCTCGACCGAAGGTCGGTCACCTACGCACTAAAACCGTTGTTCCGTGAGTAGCCCATCGGAATAGTCTGCGGGCATGATGAACGCGCAAATTCACACAACCATGACTGACTGGAGTTCCAAAGCGGTTATGCCAAAAAGCACCGTGAATAGCATAGCCCCGGTAAAAATACATAGCATATGGAACATTAGGAATATCATAGCCCCGACCCCGCATCCGGTTATAGCGATGCTTGGAACGAATCCGAAATCTACCTCTAGGAGTAGGAGTTGATCTTTTACCAGTTGAAATCCGAAATGAATAAATCAGTCTTCTCCCTTGCCATGCATACAATCTTTGTTGGGATAAATCAATGACTATTCTGCGATTGTAGTATCTTCTCCGTCGATATCGTCGCCAATATCTCCGTCGCCCATATCTCCGCCGCCAACGATATCTGCGGACATGGTTAGTATGAGGAGATTTATCATCTAGCTCGGATTCATTGGGTATTTGTACGGGAAAAGAGCCTAAAGTCATTAATACTAGTGCCACACTCGCACATAAAAACCCTGTGCGACCTATTATGCTATTCCAAATGAATTTTGGCATCAGACACCACCTTCTATTTATATGAAGATGGTATGAAGTCTATAAAAAGTTAACTTCACATTTCAGCTACAGACTTAGCTTTAATAAATATCCCTGACATAGTTGTAGAAATTTGACTTTGATAAAATATTTAAATAAATGTAATTTTAAGCAGTTTTTGTGTCGGAAATTCCACGATTTGATGATGTTTCTTGACTAGATGTAACTCTAAACTCACCGTCGCGCCAACTATCAGCCATATCCTTAATAAAACTAGCTACTGGTATTGCCAATAACAGACCCAACACCCCTGCTAACTTGATTCCTAATAACAAAGAAATCACTACCCAAACAGGATTTAAACCAGTTAAACTACCCAATAAACGGGGGGCAATAAAATTTGCATTTACTTGATCTACAGCCACAGCAACTGTTAGCACTTCCACACCCAACCAAAAGTTTTTTAACCCAATCAATAAACTCACAACAGTAATACCAATTCCCGTACCAAATGGGAATAAAGAGCAAAAACCGATCGCTAACCCAAAAAGTAGAGCCAGTGGTACTTTCAACGCCACAAAAATTAATATCAATACCACAGATAATACTGCGCCCACCGTTGCCTGACCAATCAAATAATTATGAAAATCTTCCCTTAAGGATTGTCTAATTCTGATACCAATATGTTGCGGCAACCACTGAAATAATCCATCCCATAAACTTTGTCCGTTTAACACCATATATATTGTCAAAACTACGGTTAATAAAACATTGACAAATTTACCGATGGTATCTACCGCTAAACTTACAATCTTACCTGTAAAATTTTGTAGTTGATTGGATAATTTATCTAAAATTTGGGTGGGTAAACTACTCAAATTAGCAGGAAATGATTGGGTCGTTACCCAGTTTTGTAATGCTTGTAATTGTTCAGTTCCAGACTCAATCCAAGCTGGAAGAATACGAGCTAGTTCGTCAATTTGTTCTAAAATTAAGGGAACTAAAGTAAAAGCTAAAGCAACCACAAGTATCACTGTTAAAAGTAATACTCCCCCAATGGCTAAGTAGCGATTTACTCCCTGTTTCTGAAAAAATTTGATGGGATAATCTAAGACAAAAGCTAGAAGCATTGCAGATACAACAATGTTTACCAAGGGTTGAAAGTAATGCACAACTTGAAGTAATACCCAAGCATTAAGAATTATCAGAGGAAAGGCTAAAGCTATAGTTAACCATTGGGGTAGTTTGTTGGTTGATGGCATGGCTTGGCAAGTCTATTGTGGTTGGCAGTAATTGGACTTTGGCAACAGCATATCGTTATCTGGGAAGAATTGACGAGGAAAAATTCGATTTTGCTGTCCAAATTTCTGGTATATTTACCAAGAATCACATCATGACCAATAATTCCTTGATGCTACAAGCCCCCGAATTTATGATACTGTTGGCGAATTAATGAATGGTCTAGCCCCTCATTTCTCGTTCCTTGCCTCTGGCAAGGAATGCAGCGATTGAGGCTCCAGCCTCAAATCCGGGCTGGAGGCGGGAGCCTCCTCCAAGTACATTTCCAGGCTCCAGCCTGGAAACGAGAAACCCTCCCAAACCACTGCTCTTACCAATTTTGTATGAAACTGCGCTATATTTCCCTCACTCAAGAAGAGTGGGGCTAATACGAACAAAGTCTGCCTACGCAGGCTAAATTTGGCGCATCTTTATAAAGAAATGGTATCTGTTGGATTTATCCGTGGAATAAATCCAAAATCCAAAATCCAAAATCCAAAATCCAAAATCCAAAATTGAATGACCGATTGGTTTTATCCTTACCCTATACTGTATCCAGGTATTCTGCTCAAACGTTACAAGCGTTTTCTGGCAGATGTAGAACTGGCTTCTGGAGAAATAGTTACAGCACATTGCCCCAACACAGGACCAATGACGGGAGTTTGCACCCCTGGTAGTGCGGTACAGCTTTCTCACAGTAATAATCCTAAACGCAAATTGCCCTACACTTTAGAACTAATTCAAGTTAATGATAATTGTGAGCCGACTTGGGTAGGAGTCAATACAGCTTTACCTAATAAGGTAGTAAAGTCGGCATTAGAACAACATTTATTCCCAGAGTTGGGAAACTACAGCCAAGTTAAAGGTGAGGTGGTGTATGGGCAAGATAGAAAAAGTCGAGTAGATTTTTGCTTATATCCACCTGAAAATGAAACCCATAGTTCTGGATTAGAAAATCGACAAATTTATTTGGAAGTCAAAAATACAACTTTGTGTAATGGTAAATTAGCTATATTCCCTGATACGGAAACTACAAGGGGGCAAAAACATTTACGGGAATTGATGGCACTGTTACCCACAAGTAGAGCGGTAATGCTTTACTTTATTAATCGTGGTGATTGTACGGAATTTGCCCCCGGTGACACCACAGATCCAGTGTATGGAAAGTTACTTAGGCAAGCGATCGCTCTTGGTTTAGAGGTATTGCCTTGTCGGTTTAAAATCTCTCCTATGGGGATTCATTATTTAGGATTAGCACAGATAAGAATTTAGAATTTAGAATTTAGAATTTAGAATTTAGAATTTAGAAAAAAATAATAGATTAATACTATAGGTAGGGGCACAACACCAGAGTGATAATTTTATATCCCAAAATATTGTGGATGCCGTGCCCTTACCTCTTTCAACAAGAAGGCTCACATCTGACCCGTTCGCGGAGCGTGCCGAAGGCATAGGGCAGGGGGTCGATGAGGAATCGCCACTTTCAAAGGGTCGGTAGTCGGTCAATCCAATCTTCTACATACATGATAGGGATAAACCCCGCCCTTAAAGGGCGAGGTATTCGTTATAGGGATAAACCCCGCCCCTTAAAGGGCGAGGTATTCGTTATAATATGTAAATGGTCGATGACCCACCCGACTGCATGGAACAGAAAGGCTAAGTTCAAAGTAGTAAGACTTGCCGCAGACACATCAGAGCTCGGGGAAGGAACATTTCTAGATGGTATGCCATTGCAGTAAATCCGAGGAATGTTGTACGAACAAAAATTAAACTGCCTATGGAAGATGGGCGGCTGCCTGGGTTCTCCCTTGAGGAGATAAAGGTCGCAAGAC
>JASJDS010000029.1 GCA_030065055.1 Calothrix sp. MO_192.B10 | reverse complement strand
AAACTGCTCAGGATTTGACAGGTACTCATGACAAAAGCCATGTTAACAGAGGAGCGGAGTGAGGTGAAAGTCTCATGCTCCGTTTTGAAGCCAAGTCAGAAGGGCGACCTATCTGGCTTAGGGCAACCAACTGCCGAACAAATTGCCACCATTGAGCAAGCCCTAGATTTATGTCGCGCTGTTTGGAATTTCGCCCTTAGACAGCGCAAAGATTGGTGTAAATCTCGTAAGTCACATGTTAATGCTTGCTCGATTCAATCTGAATACATCATTTCGGCTGACGAGCCATTTCCAGATTACCATCAACAGGCTAAACAGCTAACTGAAGCTAAAAAACAGCATCCTCAATTAAAAGCCGCTCATTCTCAAGTTCTCCAGCAAGTGCTAAGAACCCTAGATAGAGCCTGGGATGATATGAGAGCTAAAGGTTTTGGTTTTCCACGTTTTAAAAACAAGTATGGGATGCGTTCGTTTGTTTTTCCACAGCTAGGGAAAGACCCGATTAGAAATGATGGGATTAAATTCCCTAAATTGGGGTGGGTTAAGTGGAGACAGTCTAGACCTATTCCAGAAGGGTTTGAGGTTAAACAAGCTAGAGTAGTCTCTAAAGCATCTGGTTATTTTGTGATGCTGTCACTGAGCCTAAATGTTGATGTTCCTAGCCCCATGCCTCATGGTCATCCACGAGGGTTGGATTTGGGCTTTGACAAATTTGTAGCTACCAGTGACGGTGAAGAGATTAAACGACCCAGGTTTCTTAAAACCCTACAGTGCAAGCTTAAATTGCTGCAACGTAGATTAAAGAATAAACAAAAAGGGTCAAACAATCGACACAAGTTAAACCAGAAAATAGCTAGACTGCATCAGCGTATATCTGACACTAGAAAAGACTGGCATTTTAAACTAAGCCATCATTTGTGTGATGGTGAGCCACTTGCGGTGGACGGGTTCCCCGGCATAAGCAAAGTGGCGAACCCGAAGGGTGCTGGCATGATATTCACAGAAGACATTAACTTTGTATCATGGCAAAGAGGAATGCTCTCAAAACACAGTGCGGATGCTGGTTTTGGTCAATTCGTAAATATCTTAGAGTGGGTATGTTTTCGCCGTGATGTGTATTTTGCCAAAGTTAACAAAGATCGAACAAGTCAAACTTGTCCTAATTGTGGGGCACATACAGGTCAGAAAACTCTAGATATTAGATTTCACCATTGCCATGAGTGTGGATACAGAACTACACGGGATGTAGCAGCTAGCCAGGAAGTAAGAAATCGTGGGATATCTGCGCTAGGGCATAGCGTAGTCGAAAATGTCTGTGGATTGGAAGCGGCGGGGAGTATTGGTCACAATGCTCTAGTTGGCACGAGACGAAGCAGAAAACCAGTATCGCGAGGTGTTGGAATCCCCCACTTCAAAGACATTGAGCATAGCGAGGTGTCTTAAGTGGGGGAGGATGTCAAGAAGTTCCATCTCTGGATACCGAATCTGTTTGGTTTTAAGGGCGGTATCCAAGTTTACTCATCATTTTTTTTACAAGCTTTACAAAACCTCTATCCCCATAGTCAGCACCATGTTTTTCTCAAACATGATATACAGGCTTTACCAAATCCAAATATTGTCTATTTACCAGAAACTAGATTCCACTTTGCTGGAAGATTGCCCCTAAAACTTCGCACACCGATTTTTGCAGCTCAAATTATAGGACAAGGTCTTCTCCAGCGACCTGATTTAATTATTGCAACACACCTAAATTTTACCGTTGCTGCTCATTTGCTTAAACGCCTAACAGGTATTCCTTATTGGACTGTGGCTCATGGTATAGAAGCCTGGAATATTCAAAAACCAGCTTTGCAAGCTGCCCTACGTAATGCAGATCGTATTCTTTGCGTGAGTAATTATACGCGCGATCGCCTCCTCAAAGAACAAAATCTTGATGACAAAAAAGTTTCTCTCCTACCTAATACTTTTGACACACATCGTTTTGAAATTGCCAGTAAACCTACTTACCTATTACAGCGATATGGTTTAACCCCTGAACAGCCCATTATCCTTACTGTTGCTCGACTTGCTCAAACAGAAAAATACAAAGGTTACGACAAACTTCTGAATGCCTTGCCTTTAATCCGTCAGGTTATTCCCAATATTCATTACATTCTAGTTGGTAAAGGAGATGATTTACCCCGGATTCGACAAGTTATTTCCCAACTTCAAATTCAAGATCATGTTACCTTAACTGGTTTCATCCCTGACGAAGAATTGGGCGATCATTACAATCTTTGTGATGTATTTGCCATGCCTAGCAAAAAAGAAGGATTTGGTATAGTTTACCTAGAAGCTTTGGCTTGCGGCAAGCCAGTTTTGGGAGGTAATCAAGATGGGGCAATTGATGCTCTTTGTCATGGTGAATTGGGAGCGCTTGTGAATCCAGATGAGGTAGAGTTAATAACCCAAACTCTAATTCAAATCCTGCAAAAATGCTATCCCAATCCCCTTGTTTATCAACCAGAAATGTTGCGAAAAAAGGTTATTTCTCAATTTGGATTTGCAAGTTTTCAAAACACTCTTGGTAGTTATCTCAAACACCATTTTCGGACTTAAATCTAGCAATTCCTGAATCAGAATCTCACAATGAGAATCCTCCATATAATTCCCTCCATTGCACCAGTACGCGGAGGTCCCAGTCAAGCAGTGCTAGAGATGGTGAAAGCACTGAGAGATAGCGGTATTGATGCTGAAATTGCTACTAGTAATGATAATGGAGTTGATTTATTAGATGTACCCCTAGGACAGCGCACAGAATATCAACAGGTTCCTGTGTGGTTCTTTCCGCGCTTTTCTCCTCCTCTCCATGCAGTCAGAGAATTCGCTTTTTCTGGGGAATTTACAACTTGGTTGTGGCAATCAATACACCAATATGATTTGCTACACGTTCATGCAATTTTTTCCTATGCTTCTACTGTAGCAATGGCGATCGCTCGTTTGCAACAAGTTCCCTACATAGTTAGACCTTTAGGACAACTATGTGAGTGGTCTTTACAACAAAGCGCGCGCAAAAAACAAATTTATCTCAAACTAATAGAAAAAGCTAATCTAAATTATAGTCAAGGAATTCACTTTACCTCTGAGCAAGAACAACAAGAAGCTTCTCTGTTAAATTTAACTTCCCCTAGCTTTATTCTCCCTCACGGACTTGCTATACCTGCAAAAATATCTGATGCACGTCAACGTCTACGTCAACATTTTAATTTAGCAACAGATGAACCGATTATTCTATTCTTATCTCGGTTACATCCTAAAAAGGGTTTAGATTATTTAATTCCTGCATTAAGCAAATTATCTAATGATAAATTTACATTTATTTTAGCTGGTAGTGGAGAGGTAGAGTATGAAAGTGAAATTAAATCCCTAACAGTTAAGTATGGTATAGAAAAACGTACTTATTCCACTGGATTTGTTAAAGGGGAATTGAAAAATTTATTAATCCAAGGAGCAGACTTATTTGCTTTAACTTCCTATTCAGAAAACTTTGGCATATCAGTGTTAGAAGCTTTAGCTGGAGGTTTACCAGTTTTAATTACACCTGGTGTCGCTTTAGCTGATATGGTTAAGCAACAACAAGTTGGGTATGTTACAAAACTGGATGTGGCTGCAATTGCTGCTGCAATACAACAGTTTCTAGATTATCCCCAAGAGGGTAAAAAAATGGGCGATCGCGCTCGTCAACTAATTATGGAAAAATATACTTGGGATCAAATTGCCTGTCAAATGCAACAAGTGTATACACAAATACTTCAAAAAAAGCCTATTACCACCTTTTACTAACATTTATTATTTTATGCTAGAGAGAATTACCCCTCTCATACTCACCTACAACGAATCTCCCAATATTGATCGCACTCTCCACCATCTGGTTTGGGCAAAAACAATTGTAGTCATTGATAGCTATAGCACTGACGAAACTCTGGAAATACTCCATTCCTATCCACAAATTCAGGTATTTCAACGAGAATTTGACACTCACACTAATCAATGGAACTACGGTTTAGAACAAGTAAAATCTCAGTGGGTGCTTTCTCTGGATGCAGACTACATAATTACAGATGAACTAATTTCTGAAATCAAGGAATTACCTGAAAATACAGAAATAGATGGTTATTTCGCCAGATTTAAATATTGTGTTTTCGGGAAACCATTGCGGGGTAGTATACTTCCCCCCCGTCAAGTTCTATTCAGAAAAGACAAATCTGTTTACATTGATGATGGACATACCCAACTGCTAGAGGTTAAAGGTAAGTCAGCAATGCTGTCTGGCTACATTCATCATGACGATCGCAAGCCTTTAACCCGTTGGCTATGGGCACAAGACCGTTATATGATAATTGAGGCTCAGAAACTGCTAGAAACACCACAGAGTGAACTGAGTTTAGGCGATCGCATCCGCAAACAAAAAATCTTAGCTCCCTTTATCATTTTGTTCTACTGCCTCATTCTCAAAGGTGGTATTCTGGACGGTTGGCATGGTTGGTATTATGCCTTTCAGAGGATGTTAGCAGAAATATTACTGGCAATTCGTTTATTTGAGTACGAGAACTCACAAAAAAATGTTTGAAATATTTATTTTCTGGAGTCAAATTGCAAATGTATTCCAATCTATTTGCACTGCAAACTTTCATATATATATGGTCACATCCTAATTGTAAGAGTAGAAAAATTCAATTTAATGCAAGATTATGGGTATGGTTTGTACAATTATGATGCTGATACTAATAGACCCGTCCATAAATTAAATTAGTCTAAAAATAGAATATAAAATTCAATTTTTATATTCTATTTATTACTATGGTTGGCTTGTGGGTTTTATACAACATAAAAAATAATGTTTATGTTCAAAATCGTAAATTTAATTTTTTTGCTTCTAAACTATCAGCAACTATCTCTAACACTTATTGCTACGTTAATTGAGAACACATAGATAAACTCTAAAACCCTTATAGGGACTGGGTTATAAATTTTAGGACGGGTCTAATAAAATATACTCCGTAACACTTGAACAGGACTTACGCAAGGACAACGTAAACGCAGTCATTGCGACGCAAGGAAGCAATCCCAAACGCCTGATTTTTCGTAGCGAGTGCGTAAGTCCTATTGAAGAACAGCAAGGTAATAATATTTTGGTAATTGCTAATTCTGCTTTAGATTTTGTGCGTGATCGCCTAGGTTAATTATCAGTAGTCAATCAGTAAGTTTCTCACAATGCAAATTATAAAATAGGAGAAATGGATATTTTTAGCGATCGCTCTTTACCATGACACCTCCACAAGTCCAGCCCCGCAATACCCTACCCCCCATCACCTGGGAAAAACTACCAGAAGATTTTCCCCTACCAGATGAACCTGTGGAAAGTAACCTACAACCCCTGTTAGCTGCTGCTCTGCGAGAATCTTTAGAGTTAGCTGGCTTAATCCTGGAATCAATGATTATTGCCACCAATTTTGGCATTTGTGCCACAGTTGGGGACAAAACCGTTGTCAAAGCTCCTGATTGGGTTTATGTCCCAGCTGTTAAGCCTTTGCCCCCAGGAGAAATTCGCCGCAGCTACACTCCCCATGCAGAGGGCGAAAAACCCACCATTGTCATGGAATTTATCTCCGCCACAGAAGGAACTGAATATTCCATTAATCCTCATTATCCCTATGGCAAGTGGTATTTTTACGAACAAATTTTACAAGTTCCCACCTACGTAATTTTCCATCCCCAAACTCCGATTTTAGCAGTATACAACTTGGTGAATGGTAGGTATGAACAACAATCACCAGATGAAAATCAACGGTTTTGGCTGGAAAGTTTGGGCTTATTTCTGGGTATGTGGATCGGGAAAAAAGCAGAATTTGAAGGTTATTGGTTACGTTGGTGGGATAAATCTGGGAATTTATTACCTTGGGGAATTGAGTTAGTTGAACAAGAACGTCAACGGGCTGAACAAGAACGTCAACGGGCTGAACAAGAGCGTCAACGGGCTGAACAAGAACGTCAACGGGCTGAACAAGCAGAGCAAAAAGCTGTTAGATTAGCTGAAAGACTCCGGGCTATGGATATTGACCCAGAAGAACTTGAGTAAATTATGTTCGGATAAGTACTTGTCATTACGTAGCTTACTTCTCTCAGGGTATGCAGTGTACTGCATTTCAATTGATAATACCAATTTGAAAAAAGAATGCAACTGATGGGTAGGGGTTCATTGGTGTCAACTTAACGCAAAAACCATATACTGCAAGGAAATTAATTTCCTTATTTCTTAGCCCAATAAACCACCTGGAAATTTATTTCCAGGCTTACAAACCAACTGCATTAAAATACACTGTTAGCGCAGCTTGTCCGTAGGACATAATCCTTAATCCTCTTTAATCACTCTCGCGCTTATAAAAATCCAAAACCCTTATTTTTACAGACTTTTGTGATTTTAGGTGTAGGTTGGGTTGAGGGACGTAGACCCGAAGGGGCTTCTCGTGCCTCGCTCCGCGAGGAGCTGCGCTAACGCCGTCAGGCGTTCCCGAAGGGTAGAGTAACCCAACAACCAAAGACTTTGGTATTGTTGGGTTTCACTCCGTTCTACCCAACCTACATTTATTTTTTCTTCCCAGAGTGACAGAAGAGGGTTAATCAGTCTGATTTATCAGACTTTGTCTTTGAGCCTGGGATTTTAATCCTAGGCGGAAATTTGGGCTAATTGAGTAAAGATGTAAATTATGAGTTTCAACCCACTGCGTTTACTAGCCTGCAATTTATTGTAGGGTGGGAAAGAACGGCAAAGCGATGATTACCGTGCTGTCGATACGGTAACAAATTTCATTACTTGAGTTACTGATTTCCAGCGGCGTGATCTAAAACACGTATATTTAATTACCTCTGACTTTCATCCGCCCAGAGCAAAGGGAATAGCCACTATTGTCCTTGGTAGTCATGGTATCACTTTTACTCCTGTTTCCATTCCCGACCATAGACCAAAAGAATCACACTTGCGTATATTACGAGATATTGGGCGTTCCTTGGTTTGAATTTTGACAGGTCGCACTGGAGCCAGTTTCGGACATCATATTAGGACTTACGCAACTGGCATATTTTTTCTGTAGGGTGTGTGACACTGCGATAATATTTGAACGTAGTAATGAGACTTATAACGTCACGCACCAACCACCGATTGTGATACCCAGCTTTAGTCCTGTATATAACAATTTCATCCTATGCGTTTAGATAACTATAGCCTTGGCAATTACACCCCTGGTGCTACATTTTGGAAGCAACTGTTATGGTATTTTATGGGTTCGCCATTGGTTGCAAGTTATTGGTTACCCATGTCGGGTTTGAAGGTTTGGATACTCCGGGCTTTTGGTGCAAAAATTGGTCAAGGTGTCCGTATAAAAACGGGTGTCAGAGTAAAATTTCCTTGGCGATTAACTGTGGGTGATTATGTGTGGATTGGCGAAGATGCTTGGATAGATAACCTCGCTCATGTCACCATCGAAAGTCATGCTTGCCTGTCTCAAGGGGTTTATCTTTGCACGGGAAATCATGATTGGAATCATCCTGATTTTAAATTAATGACTGCACCTATTTATATTCAACAGAGTAGTTGGATTGCAGCTAAAGCGATTGTTGGTCCGGGAGTTACCGTTGAAAGGGGTGCAGTGCTAACTATAGGTGGAGTTACCGGACATTCTTTAAAAGCAATGACTATCTATGCAGGTAATCCAGCTCAACCTGTGAAAGAAAGAAAAGCTTTAGTGGAAGAGCAACGCCAGTTTAACGCTACTCTAGAGAAAGCAAAAGTCATTGGTCAGGAATCTGCCCATGTACCAAACAGATCCTCCTCTTTCTCCCAAAGAAACGCTCCCCACGATGTATGATCTTCCCAGTGAAGATCCACAGGAGCCTGGTTTGCCTGACGAATTTCATATATATCAACCTCAACTATTGCGGGAAACCTTTCGTCCACCCACATACCCGCAAGAGCAGGTATTTGTAGCCACTGACTTAAATCTTTACTACGATTCTCACCATACCCTATGGTACAAAAGACCTGATTGGTTTGCAGTGGTTGGTAATTCCAGGCTTTATGAAGAGAAAGACTTACGTTTAAGTTATGTAGTTTGGCAAGAGGGAGTTAATCCCTTTGTGGTGGTGGAGTTACTTTCCCCTGGTACAGAAAAGGAAGACTTGGGGCAAACTTTACGGGATGCCGAGCAACCGCCAACTAAATGGCAGGTTTACGAGCAAATACTACGTGTTCCTTATTACATCGTATTTGACCGCTACACAGATATACTGAAAGTATTTATTCTCCAAGCAGACCGCTACACTGAAGTGAAGCTGGAAGAACCCCGTATTTGGATGCCCACTTTAGAATTGGGTTTGGGACTTTGGCAAGGTAGTTATCAAGACATTGAGCGGTTATGGTTACGTTGGTATGATGCTGATGGCAATTGGATGCCAACTCCAGAAGAGGCAGAACGCCAGCGAGCAGAAGAGGCAGAGGAGAAAGCAGAACGTTTAGCGGCTAAACTGCGAGAATTGGGTATTGAACCCAATGAGTTATAAAGGAAATTCCATCATGCCTAATAAATTGAATCATTTACAAATCAAAAATTTTCGTTCTCTTGTAGATGTTTCTATGAAAGTAGGTTCCCTAAATGTTTTATTCGGACCTAATGGCGCTGGAAAATCAACGTTTTTGGATACAATATGGTTTCTGAGAGATTGTGCAATTAGAGGTGTAGATTCAGCATCTTCATATAGAGATCATGGAATTGGTATTTTGTGGTATGGGGTAAAGGAATCAGAAAATATAGCGATTATTATTGAAGATAATTTTACTAGATATGAAGTTTTATTTGGATTTTCTTCAGGGAGAATAGAACCTTTTGTTGGTGAAAAATTAGTTATAAAAGACAATATAAATGTATTAATTGACAGGAAAGTTGGCAGTGATAAGGCAACATTTTATAATATTGACACAAAAACAGAATCTGCCATAAATCTTAGAGAACCGGAAAAGCTGGCACTCACTAGCTACGTAGGATTACAAAATAGTGACTCTGTGGCTATTGAATTAGATAATTTACTTCGTAGTTTACGTTTTTACCACTTCAGAAATGTTCCCCTATATAATTTGAGACGCTATGGATCTGAAGTAGATTCAGGGGATAGATTACAAGATAGATGTGAAAATTTATGGTCAGTGTTGAGGAATTTACACGACCGTAGAATGGTTGATGAAAGGTATGACACAATTATCAATTTCATGAAAGAAACCTTTCCATATTTTAAGGGTTTATTTTTTGAGCAAACAAGTCGTAACATAGTTTATGCAAATTTTTTAGATACAAGACCCCGTCGTAAACCAATCCAAGCATCAGGAGTATCTGATGGTCATCTCCAGATGTTAATAAATCTCACAGCTTTATTTTCTGAAAGACCAAATAGTTATTCTTTAGTTTTACTCGATGAACCAGAAATATCTCTTCATCCTTGGGCATTAGCAATGTTTGCTAAAGCAGTCAAACTTGCCACAGAAAAATGGAATAAACAAGTCTTTATAGCTACTCATTCACCTGTACTTTTGAGTCAATTTGAACCGGAAAATATATGGGCTGCTGAGTTGGATGTAGATGGGAAAACAGTGATGAAACGAGTTAGCGATATCCCAGATATTCAAGATTTATTAGAGGACTATGCCACGGGTTCACTTTATATGGCTCAAGCAATAGCTCCTCAAAGTAAGGAGTCAATTTAAATGAATTTAGACGAAAATGATAGCAATCAGTCATGCTATTTCTTTGAGTTTGGATTGATGGTTACTGGTGAAACTGAAGCAGAGCATCTGCCAAAGTTATTCAAAAGTTTAACTAAGAGTGGTATATGTACCTTTAAAGTATTGCGTCGTATTAACCAGCGATCGCCAATAACATCCTCAAAAAAACATATTAAAATGGTTGGAAGTGGGAAAACTATTCCTGATAAAGATGAGAGGGAAATTGGCATTACAGCTAGAAAGTATTTATCTGAAAATCCCTGTAGATATTTGTTGTTGGTGGATGATTTAGAACAAGATAGAGTCTCTCAAGCACAACAAGTATTTGCCAGATATAGATTAGCTCTAGATACTATCTTAAAAGGACAGAAAGAACGTGCTTCTGTTCATTTCCTAGTAAATATGATTGAAGCTTATTACTTTGCTGATTCTCAGGCAATCAATGCAGTTTTGGGTACTTCTGAAATAGATTATTCAGGAGATGTGGAAACTATCCCCCATCCTAAAAATGAATTAAAAAAAAGATACCCTGGTTTTGATGAAAAAAAACACGGGGGTAAAATAATTGAAAATTTGAATGTTGAACATGTTTTATCTCGTAGTGATACTTGTGCATCCCTGAGAACTATATTTGCTTGGTGTTCTAGAGTATTATCAAAATATCCGGATTCTGATTCCTTAGAAGAAAGCCAGACTAATCAATATCGGCTTCAAGATGGACAGTTGAGCGAAATAACTAAACAACAGTTAAACAATATATAAACAGAAAACGGCATTGCTGAATCAGAATATGAAGCGTCAAAATCACCTTTATTTTTCTTTGTAACTTTGCGCCTACCCTGCACCGAAGCCCTTCGGGTATCTCCTCCGGAGAGGCTATGCCAACGCAGTCGCTCATGGGGGAAACCAACGCCAGTCGTCTGCGGCGGTCAACCCCTACTCTGCTCCAAGCCGCTCCGCGTCTACGGGTTGCGCCACTTGACGGCAGTTGACGGCAGTTGACGGCAGTTGACGGCAGTTGCTTTATGCCGGGGAACCCTTTCGGCAGTTACTCCACTTGGGGAGACCCCAAGTGGAGTACTGCCTCACCACCGCAGTGGCTTACCGTCCGCAACGCTGGCTCCCCAAGACCGCGCTGTCTCACCGCTCCGCGTCTAATGCGCCTTTGCGTGTTAGCGAAGCGGGGCGCAGCCCGGCAAATTCATATTTTCAATCAGCAACGCCCAGAAAACGCTGAATATAATCATCAATGGGAAAAAGTATAAACATCAGGATGCCTAAATGCTGCTACGGTTTTCGTAGATTTGTTAGACTAATCACACCAGGATATTTTTAGTCAAATTTCCAGTCGCATCCGTAGAAGAGGCAATTTATGCTTACAAGTACTCTCCTGATTTCTCAACAGATTCCCACTCTGCAATACTCCTCCACTCCAGAAAGGTTTGATGACACCTGGGAAGCGCCCCTATCAACTCTTCTGGGATTGGGACGTGCTGCGGGTGCAGATTTTATCGAATTTTTTCTAGAGCGTGTCAACTATATTAGTTGTCTGGCGGAAGAAGATGCTATCACTAGTATCACACCCCGTCTTTCTACAGGGGCGGGAGTCCGGGTATTTCGCGATAAGGCTGATTGTTATGTCAGCACCAATGATTTATCTTTTACAGGGTTGAAAGCGGCTTTAGAAAAGGGTTTATCAATTTTGGGTTTACAGTTACCCGCACCCAATGCTTTTATCCCCGAAATTAATCTAGAATTATTACGGGACTATGCAACTAAAAGAGGTAAGGATGCTTGGTTGCCCCTGTGTAGTTCCATACAGGAAATGGGAGAAGTACTACTAGATGGTACTGTCCAGTTGCAGCAAAAAGCCAGCCATGTGCAATCCCGCCGCGCATCTTATTTCCGGGATTGGCAAGAAGTATTAGTTGCTGCCAGTGATGGTACTTTTGCCCGTGATATCCGTCTCACCCAGTCCGTAGGATTCAATATTCTTTGTGCTGATGGTAGCCATCGCAGTTCTATCGGTGAACGAGCCGGAAATACCAGCGACCCTAATTTCCTCAAAACCTGGGATTATGAAGAAGCTGCGGAGAAAATTGCGGAATCTGCCGGTAAAATGCTTTACGCTGATTACGTGGAATCAGGTACGTACCCGATTATTATGGCAAACCATTTTGGTGGGGTAATTTTCCACGAGGCTTGCGGACACTTGTTGGAAACGACTCAAATTGAGCGCAATACCTCTCCCTTTGCGGATAAGAAAGGTGAAAAAATTGCCCATGAAAGCCTCACTGCTTGGGATGAAGGGCGGACTGACAATGCTTTCGGCACCATTGATATGGATGATGAAGGAATGCCAGCTCAAAGAACCCTATTAATTGAAAAAGGCGTTCTCAAGAACTTTTTGGCAGATAGAGCTGGTTCTTGGCGTACCGGACATCCCAGAACTGGTAGCGGTAGAAGACAGGGTTTTACCTTTGCTGCGGCTAGTCGGATGCGGAATACTTATATTGCTCCAGGGGATTACTCTGTAGACGATTTATTTGCTTCCGTTGATAAAGGCATTTATTGTAAGAAAATGGGTGGTGGTAGTGTTGGTGCTACTGGTCAATTTAACTTTGGCGTGGATGAAGCCTATCTAATTGAAAACGGTAAAATTAGCAAGCCTCTCAAGGGTGCAATTTTGATTGGTGAAGCCAAGGAAATTATGAATAAAATTTCTATGTGTTCCCAAGATATATCCCTCGCACCCGGTTTTTGTGGTTCCATTAGTGGCAGTATTTACACCACCGTTGGACAACCTCATATTAAGGTGGATTCGATTACAGTTGGCGGAAGGTAAGGGAATTTTGGAGTTTGGATTTTGGATTTTAGATTGTGAATGAAGAGCAATTTAAAAGTAGAACGAAGCAACTCGCATTGAGAGTGATTCGATTATTAGTTGAAACACTTCCAAGCAATATAACAGCTAATGTAATTGGTAAGCAGTTGTTGCGTTCTGCTACCTCTGTAGGCGCAAATTATCGAGCAGCATGTCGAGCAAAATCAACAACAGATTTGATAGCTAAACTCAGTATTGTCGAAGAAGAAGCTGATGAAACTATTTATTAGCTTGAACTTCTCATTGAGTCAAGTTTAATACCCTCCGAAAAGCTCAAGTATTTGATACAAGAGACTAGTGAAATTTTAGCTATGACTGTTGCTTCGATTAAAACTCTACGCGATAAAGAAAAGCAATCGAAAATTCAAAACTCCAAATCCAAAAATCAAAATAATTCAATCAAAAATCTAAAATCTAAAATTGGTAATGGCTAATATTAAAGAGATTGCAACTGTTGCAAAGGAAACTGCTGCAAAGCTTGGCATTCAAAAATTCGATATTTATGGTTCCACAGCTGATTCTACCAGTGTACAGGTAGACCAAGGGGAACCGAAGCAAGTCAAGGCTTCCAACCTTTCCGGTGTCACCGTGCGGGTGTGGAACGAACAGAACACAATGGGTATTACCAGTACTACGGATGTAGATTCTACTGGGCTAGAATTGGCCTTGAAAACTGCATACGAAGCGAGCTTTTTTGGTGTCAAGGAAAATGTCCCTGACTTTAGTCCAGAAGCTACGGTTCCCATTAACAGCAAGCTAGAAGAGAAAGCTCCCCAAGTTCCTGTCTCTGAAGTCATAGACAGCTTGTTAGCAGCAGAGAAAGAAGTCATTGCTGCTCACCCAGCAATACAAGGTGTACCTTACAATGGTTTATCACAAAGAGATGTTGACAGGTTTTACCTCAATAGTGAAGGGGCAATGAGGGCAGAATCCCACTCTTTGGCATCCATTGCTCTGTACAGTAAAACTGAACAGTCAGGGAAAAAGCCCCGTAGTGCAGGTGCTTTTAGAGTTAGCAAGGGCTTAAAGGATTTAGATATTGATGGTTGTATCCAAGAAACAACGGAGAAAACCATCAGCCATTTAAATTACGAAAAGGTAAAGTCTGGGAAATATACAGTAGTTTTCTCCCCTGAGGCTTTTTTAAGTCTTTTGGGTGCTTTTTCTAATTTGTTCAATGCTCAAAGTATTTTAGATAAGCAAAGTCTTTCTACCCCTGATGATATAGGCAAAGAAATTGCTTCTCCCTTACTTTCAGTATGTGATGACGCATTACATCCAGCTAATGTGGCTGCATCAACTTTTGATGGGGAAGGAACTCCTACCCGCAAAGTATCGCTGATTGAAAATGGGGTTTTAACTAGTTTTCTCCACAGTGCGGGCACCGCAAAAAGGATGAATGCCAAACCCACTGGTAATGCCAATATTGGTGCTAAAGTTACCGTCAGCCCCAATTTTTATCATCTGTTTGCTGGGGCACCAGCAGAACAAGAATTAAGTTTGTCAACTGCGGAAAATGTCATTTTCATTGATGATTTGCACGCTCTCCATGCAGGGGTAAAATCTTTGCAAGGATCTTTTTCTTTACCATTTGATGGTTGGATTGTCAATCAGGACGTGAAAACCAGTATTGACTCAGCAACGGTTGCAGGAGATTTTCTGGAACTGTTGAAGTCGATTGTATTTGTGGAAAAAGAAGCTGAGTTAACTCCTAGTGGGGTGTGTCCCAGAATTTGGGTTGAAGGACTCTCTATTACTGGGGAATGATATTCTGTCCTAATCTTCAAGTGTAGTGCTGCTATATGTTGAAGCGGAAACTAGATTGCACAACATAAAGTCAAATAAAACTCATAACTTGCAGCATTCTCAATTAGCCCAGATTTCTGCCTGGGAATGAATTCCCAGGCTAATAAACAAAGTCTACTGAAGTAGACTAAAATGCTTGTCTAGTCGTCTTTAGAGGACTTCGGCTATGAGACTGGGATTTAAATCCCAGGCGGTTATTGAGGATGGTGCAAGTTATCAGATAAAAGGTAAAAGGTAAAAGGGGAAATGAAAGGTATGTCCATTTTCCTTTTCCTTTATTTATTGGCACCTGATGCCTATTTCATATTAGCTTTAGCATCCCGTACAGCGACAAGGAAAAATAATCCTGTAAGGGGAATAGTCAATGCTAGAATGATTGCAGTATTTTGAACACCTAGGTCTGGTTGACCAGAAGTGATTTCAAAAATCGAACCTACTGCTGCGATCGCACTAATACAGGAACAAGCTAAAAATAGACCGCTTTTAGGAGTCATGGGATTCATCAATACATTCTCCTTAGGCGATGTGTTTAACTGCTTGCATGGAGAAGCCATGCTGAGATAATTCCTGTGCTAAAACTAGGGAATTATCTATCCGATCTACAAATACCACTCCATGTAAGTGATCCATTTCATGTTGGATACAGCGTCCCAATAAGTCTCCTGCTTTTAAAGTCCTGGGACGACCATTTTCATCTTTATAAGCAATTTCTACCACCTGGGGACGGGTTACATCCATGTAAACCCCCGGAATACTCAAACAGCCTTCCTGTGCAGCGCAAACATCTTTACTGACTTGTTTGATGACGGGATTGATTAACACTAGGGGAGGATTAGCAGGGTTATCTGGCTCACAGTCAATCACAATTAATTGCTTATGAATACCTACTTGTGGTGCAGCTAGACCAATGCCATCATTGCTGTACATGGTTTGCAGCATTTCCCGCACTAGTTTGCGAGTGTCGTCATCTACTTTCGCTATCCGCTTGGCTGGTTGACGGAGGACGCGATCGCCCAAATAATGTAGTTCTAAGGGTGGGTTTTTTAATTTTTTCTTCTCAACAGCAATTTGTGCAGGCATGATCCTTTAACTCTCGGTTTCGGGCTAGGTTGTAATATGGTTCTAGTTTTTTAATCTTAACAATTCTAGTTACATAGCTGGGTATCACTACAATTAATTACCCTGACAAAATGCACACAACCCGAAAACCAATACTAAAATTAATGTAATTCTTGCCTAGCATAAACTGGAAGCGATAGGCTGAACGACAAAATACTGGATTAACCAGCCAAGAACCACCCCTGAGAGGGGAACGTTGGGAATTGCCTCCATCTATCCACGGGTTACCATCAACAGGCGCACCTACATAATTATCATGCCAAGCATCTGCACACCATTCCCAAACATTACCATGCATATCGTATAAACCAAAACCATTGGCAGGAAAATTACCAACGGGTGTGGTTTGTTTGCGATTTTGTCCTTGGGGTCCAGAACCATAGGTATAATGACCATCATAATTGGCTAAATCCCCTGTGATGGTGTCACCAAAGTGAAACGGTGTGGTGGTTCCAGCGCGACAGGCATATTCCCATTCTGCTTCACTGGGTAATCTATATTTACGTCCTGTTTTCTGGGATAAACGGGCACAAAATTCTACAGCATCATACCAGGATACTTTCTCTACGGGCAAGCGATCGCCTGTGAAACTAGAAGGTTTGGCTCTGAGGGGACGTTCTATTTGAGGTAGTTGTGCCACTGCTTCCCATTGTGACTGGGTAACTGGGTACTTACCCATGAAAAAATAGGGAAAATCTACTTGATGTTGAGGTTTTTCCTTCTCATATCCTTCATCCTCTGGTGAACCAATCCATGATTTGCCCCTAGGAATTGCTACCATTTCTAGGAAGGCATCATTACCCAAGTCTTCAATAAAGCATTGGGCTTCACTTTTTTGTCTATCAATCCTTTGACCGAGGGAATTAACTGTTATTACCTCAAATTCATATTTATTGGCTTTACTAGGTAAGTACTTACGGTATTCACGAATTTGTTGGTGATTGGGATTAATTGCTAGGGCTTTCTCATAACTATCAACCGCATCTTTTGGTCGTCCTAACTTAAATAATACCAATGCCCGATGACAGTAAGCATCAGCAAAATTATTCTTGAGACTAATTGCTCGATCAAAATCTGCGATCGCACCCTCATAGTCTTTCTGTCTGGCTCGATACAAACCAGACTTATAGTAGGCATTTGGATTTTCAATCGCTTTATTGATCAATCCCTGTATTGTGGTGAATTTCTGTTCATCTTCTAGTTCTGCGAAACATTCCTTCACTCTCTCAGCATATTTTCGGTCTGATAATGTCAAAACAGATTCCATCGCTTCTATGTTGTTACTGACTTCCCCAGGGTGTACACCCCGTAGTTTTAGCCAGCAATCAATGGAATAGTCTAGTTGCTGCTTCGCCCAAGATTTATTTGGTAAATATTTGAGATGGTTAGCTAATTCCAAGGCAAAGTCTGGCATTTGCTCCAGTCTTTCACCTTCGAGGGCTTGAAAAATCTCTGAATATCTAGAAATAATAGTTTGTATAGTTTGCTTATCTAGGACATTGGGGATTAAGTCAGGTAATAACCGGGGCAATTGGGGTGGTACGTTACTTGTAATTAAATGATGAATATCAGCGAAACAAGCAGTCACTAGACAGTTACAAATGAGCAGAAACTGAGCAAGAGCTGTAAAGTCCTCTGGTTTTAATTTATATCGTCGGGGTAACTTCCTAGGGTCAATTCCCAATTGTCGTATTTTATCTTCTAGTTCAATAACCTCTAAGTTATAGCTATCCACAGGGTTCATTTCTTGGGGATTTTTCCCAGTTTTCTCTAGCAAGTCTTTAACCGTTTTCCATTTGCGAGCGCGACTTTTAGCTGATTCATAAACTATTTCTCGAAAAGGAAAGCGGGACAGAATTTGAGCGCAGGAATATTCTTTTTGTCCTATCTCCCAGTAGTAAATACGAAAATTCAGACAATTATCTTGAATTTCTAAATCCAAAATTACAGTAGGCTCGGATTTGAGCATATTAAATATTGTCTGGATACTAGAGCTACCTTGATAGCGTCTTCTATGCCATCCAGCTTTCACCAGTTCTACTGCTTTTGTGGAATTATTTGATGAGTAATGCTGCTCAAAAAATTTTTCCAGTCCCTCTGCTAAATATTGGTCAATCTTGGGAGAATTTTGAGCTACCGTACCAAATTGCTCCCAGTCTAGGTGTGGAGGTATAGAAATAATTCGTAGGGGAACGTAACTATTTCTTGGTTCTGAGTTAAGAATTAAACCAGGAACAAGTTTTAGAGGCCAGTTTGGTAATAACTGATAAGCATCCAATGAAGTTAAAACTGCTTGTCGTTGTTTAGCCGCTGTTTGTAATCTTTGATTGCGTTTGTAAGAGAAAAATGACTTTTGTAGCAGTTGTTGTTGTTTAAATTTATCTAATTGAAATTCCCTTTGATTATTCTCTCGTAAAGCTTGCAGTTGAGTTTGGAATCTTTGCTGTATTTCATCTCCATCCTCATTGTCTTGGGTTTCAATATAGTTACCAGCAAAACCAAAAGCTCCAGCTATCAAGCTGTCTACAACTTTGACTACAACCTTTCCCACTAAAAGTGAAGGTACTGTTTTCGCTTGATTACCAGGAGATAAAGATGACATACCAATCACTGTGTTCTGCAAATTTAATAACATTGATGCACCACTACTTTTTCCAAGATATGCAGAATTAAGCTCAATGGCAATATTTTTACACACGTGAATATACGTATTCTTGTGTAAGATTATTTATATATATAGTTGTTCTTAAATTGGTGAGAGGGAGTTCGGAGTTCGGAGTGAAGGAGTTCGGAGTTCGGAGTGAAGGAATTGTGATAACTAACAACCAACAACTAACAACTAACAACTAACAACCAACAACTAACAACCAACAACTAACAACCAACAACTAACAACTAACAACCATTTTCAAGTTAAACTAAATTTTGTACACCAAACGGGTTAATAAACTGGGAAAACTCTCCGGGTGCAAATGTTGCTTCCCAATTGGCAGGTTGACGACAGGGATTGGGATCGACTGATGTAGGTACTCTCATAAAAATGTAATCACATATGACCCCATTGAGATTTGTTTGTGGGGTAATCCGCCAGTCCCCAATGTATGCACCAGTCAGGTTTGCTCCCCTAAAATCGGTTTTATCGAGTTGGGCTTGTACTAGTTTTGCTCTGGAAATATCAGCATCCTGTAAATTAGAGTCTCGAAGATTAGCACCAATTAAGCTCACATCTTGAAGATTTGCTCCTTGTAAATTCAAACCTTGCAAGTTCCAACCATCATATACTTGGTTGTGCAAATCTTTAGTAATCAGCAATTGCCGCAGCTGTAAGTTTTCTAAATAGGTTGTTTTTACTGAAGCGAGGTGTAGCTTTGTAACTTGTAACCAACAGGTACGAGTGAGAATGGCTTGATCGAAATTCGTATTTTTCAATCGCGCCTTCGTAAAATCAGCATCAGTTAAATCTGCTCTATGAAAATTAGTACCATATTTGGTAGCGATCGCGATCGCAATATTCTTAATCCAACTCTGTTTAATATCTCCAAATAAAGCGCGGCTACTAGTCCAAGTAGCAATCATAATTACCGATAGTGCCACCCCTGCTGCCGTAATACCAGGGATATGATTGACAGATGCGGCTGTCACGGAAACAGCACCCGCCACTGCCCCAGCAACTGATATTGTCAGTGCCACGGCGATTAAACCCGCTATAGTGCCCGCCACCGCCGCAGTGGTAGCCACCACAACTGCACCAAAGGCAGCAGCTAGCACCCCTACAGCCCCCGTTACCACCACAGCCACTAACTGGGCAGTTTCCATTGCTCCTCCTTGGGTGGTGGCAATTCCCGTCCATGCTACAGCCACTATTCCTGCCCAACCAACGGCTGCTATGGCTGTTGCAGCTACGGCTATAGCCAAAAATATACAAGCAGTTGCTACTCCTTTACGGACTGTCACTAGAAAGAATATCAACAGCACAATTAAGCTGGTGATGGCAACATACAGATTTTCTTGGGGACGGGCTTGATTTACCAGCAAAAACCCAATTAAAGAGCCACCAATTGCCGAGAGTAAGCCTGAAAATGTGGACAGCAGCAATGATAGTAGAAATAAGCTAATTGCCCAACGTCGCTGTAGCCCAGCTTTTGCATGGCTGAAATTAGTATCTCGGAGAATGGCACCAGAAAAATCTGTGCCCCTAATATCTGCACCGGAGAAGTCTACACCTGTTAAATCTTGTCCTTTAAAGGATTTGCCTCTGAGTTTGGCGCGGCGGTATTTACTAGCCATGTTGAATTACAAGCCTAGTTGCGACATATTTTTGGTACAGGTGGTAGGATACCAGGTTTTTGCAGGTTTAGATATCTCACTCAAAGTAGTCAGAAGTCAGAATTCAGCAGTCTGTAGGGTATTCAGCAACCTTAACTTTAATATAAAAAATTTTAACAATCCCTGGTCTTTAATTTTTATTCCGGGAGACGAAATTCTTTGATTAGGACTATAACTGACAACTGTTAACCTTTACCTTTTCTCCACTGCCAAGCTACAGATAATATATATGTTTTATAGTTAACAATCTAATCAATATAAATACATATACATAGAGACATTACCGAACAATATTTTTACAATGGATTATCCCACACCCTTGGATTGTATTGGGGCATAATCGTGCTGAAACTTCTGACTAAACTGGACTATCTACTCAAAGAAACGTGGCTGGGTTTACAACGAGGAAGTTGGATGAACTGGGCAGCAATTAGTACAGTCACGGTGTTACTATTTTTATTTGGTATGAGCCTACAAACATCCTGGCAATTGGAAACTTTGTTGAACCAGTTTGGTAGCCAATTGGAAGTTTCGGTTTATCTCCAACCGAATGCGAGGGTGGAAAGTATTCAACCCCTGGTGGCGAAAATGCCACAGGTGTCAGCCATTCAAACTATTACTAAGGAGCAAGCTTGGACTCAATTAGTCAAAGAGCTAGGAATTTCTGATATTGAAGCTGCAACTCAACAGTTGGGTGAAAATCCCTTGGTAGATGAGCTGAAAGTCAAAGCAATTGATTCTCAAGGTGTACCCGCTTTAGCCACTCAATTGGAGAATATGAAGGGTGTTGATTCTGTACAATATGTGGATGAAGCAGTACGCAGAGTCTCCCAGTTACATCAAGGTTTAAACTGGGTCAGCTTTACCATTACCATTATTTTAACTGTCACTGCGATCGCAGTTACTACTACCACCATTCGTCTGATTGTTATGGCAAGACGTAAGGAAATTGAAATTATGCAACTGGTAGGCGCGACTTCCACTTGGATTTATTTACCCTTTGTATTACAAGGAATTACATTTGGATTACTTGGTGGTGCGATCGCTTGGAGTTTTATTAGTATAATTCAACAGTTTTTAGGGCAATTATTAGCCAATCAGCCGGAATTTATTCAATTTCTGACTAATGGTTTAAAATTATCCTTGGGACAAACTATATTATTACCTTTGGTGTTATTAAGTTTTGGTTCTGTTGTTGGATTAATTGGTAGTCTGTTGGCTGTGCGGCGTTTCGCCAAAGTTTAGTTATTAATCTAAAATCTAAAATTATTATGCGATCGCAATGGGAATGTTTTCTACAAAATCTCGGCATTTGGGAAGGTTCTTTTACTAGTTTTTCTCCCCAAGGTAAATTTATCAAAGATATTCCTAGCCGTCTGACTCTAGAAGGGTTGGATAACAACCAGAAAATAAAGTTAACCCTTTGCCGTCAAGGTTTGAACGATCTAGTTTTAGATTTTACTCCCCAGGGTATTGGTGGCGTTATATTTTTTGACAATGGAGCCTTTTCCCAAGGAGCAGCACAATTTAGCCCAGCCGCTCAATTTGGGGGTGAATTAGGTTTAATTCATGAAAATCGCCGTTTGCGTCTAGTACAATTATTTGATACCAGTAATCAATTAAGTCAAATTACTTTAATTCGGGAACATCGTACTGGTACAACCCTAGAACAACGTCCCCAGTTAAAAATTGAGGAATTGTTGGGAGAATGGCAAGGGGAAGCAATCACTATCTATCCCGATTTACGCCCTGCCAATATCTGTGCCACAAAAATGCAGTTGCAGTTAGATAATAATGGAAACTTGCTGCAAACCCTCAATTTTGCAGAGCGAACAATTACTTCAATCGGTACTATCAAAGGTTCTCAAATTCTCTTTGAACAGAATCCCCAAAACCCAGTACAGGTATTAATGCTTCCTGATGGTGCCTCTGCTACCGCTCCACTCAAGGCACAATTCGGGCAATCTCTATTTTTAGAGGTGGGTTGGTTAATTGAGCCTACCCTGCGTCAAAGAATGATTCGCAATTATAACCAAAAGGGAGAATGGGTAAGTTTGACTTTGGTGACTGAAAGGAAAATTGGTTCAGAATAAAGAAAAATTGAATAAATACAATATCAAGATTGCCTACCAAATCTAGCAATCAATTCTTCCCGTGACAATTGCATGAGTAATGGGGTAAATTCTTCTGGTGATAATGCTAATATTGGTTCAATAATTGCTAGTAGTTCTCGATCTAATGAACCGAAACGAACTTGTAGTAAGTTTTCGACAACAAGACGTTCTCCTTGTTGAATTCCTTCTTGTTTGGCTTGTTCTCGGTCTTGTTGATACAGTGGTTCTAGCCGCATAATTAACTCCCTATCATCTTCTTCTAAATTTTGATTAACTCTTAAGTTTTGACGTAGGTTGTAAACTAATTCTAGCGTTATTTGCTGGAATGGATGATTTGATGGTAGTGCTTTTAACTCATGAATTGCCCGTTCTTGTACCCTTCCTCTACCTAGAATTCTCAGCCATAGTGTTTCTGGAGTTTGCGGTAACTGATGGATAGCTACAATTGCTGTCCGTAAATACTCTGCCATAAAATGTACTCCAGGCAACCAATCTTCCCCTTGAACTGCACGAAATCCAGATAGCACCGTCGCGGATGCTGTTGGAGTGAGAATCCATAATTTGGGAATGTCTAATTCTTGAATGGGGGTTTTATTTTTATTCGCTTCTCTTTGCAATGCACCCCTCACCTCTAATAATTTCAACAGACAATCACATATTTCTTCTTTAGATGCTGGGTTACGAAATGGCTCAATGATAGCAGGATTAGTCGCAAATTTTCCTAACAAACCTAATGTTGCTAAATTTGTAGCTTGTTGTGCTGCTGGAGTAAATAAAACATCAATTTCTCGTACTTCTCCTGCCACACGACTGGGTGCTTGTACTTGTCCATAAGGTTTTAGTAGTTCTTCCAGATAATCCTTGGCAAATTGGTCATGAATAAATCGAGTCATTCAATATGATTGATTACAGGTTGATGATGGGATGGTGAAAATTTTTAGACAATTGTAACAGAGCGAACAAGTGTAACGATCTCTACAGCTAAATGAGAAAACACTGACACTGTAAAGCTTTGTAAAGTAACTCTTGATAATCTTCTTCACTTACCCCATAGGCACCAAACCTTTCCAGATGGGGATTCATCATTTGGGCATCAAATAATACAAATTTTCTTTCCCGCAACCTTTCCACCAACTTTACCATCGCCACCTTAGAGCCTTCCGGGATGCGGTAGAACATGGATTCCCCAATAAAGGCACCACCAATAACAAGACCTAAAATCCCCCCAGCTAATTCATCCCCTTGCCAAGTTTCAAAGCTGTATGCCCAACCAGTTTGGTGCAGTAGCCAATAAATATCTTTGAGTTCTGGTGAAATCCAAGTTGTCTCGCGATTAGCACACTCTTCAACCACAGCTGGGAAATCGCGGTTAATTGCCACTGTAAATCGTTCTTGATTCAAAACCCGTCGCAGGGATTTAGGATAGCGAAATCGCTCATCTAGGGGAATGAGAGTGCGATCGCGACTACCATACCATCCCAAGACATTATTTTCATCAGCCATGAGAAAATAGCCTTGGGCATAGCCTTCAATAATAGTGGCAACATCGTACTTCATTTGGGAGTTTTGCGCCTATCGACTTATTTGGATAAAGATAAAAAGTAGCAGAGGAGTTGAATTGCTGATGGTAACAATCGAAAAAAAATATATGTAGAATACCTTACCCCGCCTGACGGTACCCCTCTCCTTAGCACCCCGCCAGTGAGGTTCGATCTTACATTTAATTATGCCTACCTGCTTACAATTACTGATCGATAATTGCTGATTATCAAAGTAATTATTCATTACTCCTTGGCTACTACCATCTGGAAAATTAATCTGCGTAAAAAATATTTAATATGACTGAACCAATTCCATCAATTACCCTACCCCCGGTTGTTAATCCAGAGCAGGAAAAGACATGGTTACAAAAATCTTTACACCAGTGGTTGAACGAAGAATTTATACCAGAAGACATTAACAGCGATATTGCCGAGCGTGCTGCTCAAATTTTTATGAGACAGCGAATGGAAGGAGAGAACGACCTTGGTTGTCTGGTAATTGCTATTATTACAGAAATGCGATCGTTTGATTTTTCCAAAAGTTTTTATGGAGAATTTGCGATCGCCAACGCTGTTAGCGATCTTCTTTTAGACAGTCTCGGTTTTGATAAGTGTTGCGGACATTGACACTATTTGACACTCTCACCGTTCTCGCGCAGGGTGCGCGTCAGCGCGTAACCCGACTGGGTCTAACGGGAGTCCTCTTTTTGCATTTCTAGATAGGAGTTAGGAGTTAGGAGTTAGGAGTTAGGAGTTAGGAGTTAGGAATTTTTATTCATAATCCATCACTCATCACTCATAACCCATTAATTCCTAGTACAATGGGCGCGGAAATAAGCAGAGCATTTACAAAAGGTCAAAGCGATAAAACACAGTACTTTTGAATGCGTGAATGCGTGAATGCGTGACTTCCGCGCAGCGGTACTAGTCTTACCAACTAGACTTCACAACTCCAGGCAATAAACCTTGGTGTGCCCAATCCCGCAGAACGTTACGAGACAATCCAAAGTCACGATAATAACCTCTGGGACGACCTGTTACCCAGCAACGGTTATGGCGGCGGCTGGGAGCACTATTGCGGGGTAGTTGTTGAATTTTGCGATGAATTTCCAATTTGTCTAAAGGAGATTCAGCTTGTCTGAATTCTTCTAATAATGCTTCCCGCTTTGCGGCATACTTTGCCACCATTTTGGCGCGCTTTTTCTCGCGCTCAACCATGCTCTTTTTCGCCATAAATCCTAAAATTAATTTTTGACAGCATTTTCTATCTTATGCTATTTTCCCCATACTGGTAATATGTTGATGGTTGTTAGTTGTTAGTTGTTAGTTGTTAGTTGTTAGTTGTTAGTTGTTAGTTGTTAGTTGATGGTTGTTAGTTGTTAGTTGACGGTTGACGGTTGAAAGTTTAATTCTTTCACTCCCTCACTCCCTCACTCCCTCACTCCCTCACTCCCTCACTCCCTCACTCCCTCACTCCATCACTCCCTCACTCTTCCCACTGGGCACAAATCTGCCAGTTGACAAACTTCACAGTCAGGGGAACGGGCTTTACACACAGCACGCCCGTGATAAATCAGCCGAATTGACCAATTTTCCCAATCTGGCTGGGGTAATAACTTCATTAAATCCCGTTCAATGCGGATGGGTTCCTGGTGTTCGGTCAAACCTAAACGCTGGCTGAGACGCTTGACGTGGGTATCTACAGTCACCCCCACGTTAATCCCATAACCATGAGCTAACACCACATTGGCAGTCTTTCTTGCCACTCCAGGAAGCTTTAATAGTTGTTCCATAGTTTTAGGTACTTCCCCGGCAAATTCCTTGTCAATCATCCGACAGGCGGCTTGAATATTCTTTGCTTTATTGCGGTAGAACCCAGTGGAACGTACCAAGGTTTCTAACTCTGTCAAATCAGCATTCCCCAAACTCGCCGCATCAGGGAAACGACGGAATAACTCTGGTGTAACTTGATTCACTCTCTCATCCGTACATTGGGCGGAAAGAATAGTCGCTACCAACAGTTGTACGGTACTTGAATAATTTAAAGAGCAAGTGGCATTAGGATATAAACGTTTGAGACGCACTAATATTTCTAATGCCCTTTGCTTTTTACCTAACTTTTTGCGGCTAGTAATCACTGAAATAATTTTTGCACCCACTCTAATTGGGACGTATCTTTAACAATCAAGAAAATTCCCAATCCCAAAAGTAGCATCAAACCGGTTTGCATGACATTTTCTTGGATTTTATTCGGCAGGGGTTTCCCACGCAAACCTTCAATCAGGAGAAAAGCTAGTTGTCCACCATCCAAAGCTGGTAGAGGCAAAATATTAATCACAGCCAGGTTAATACTGATAATAGCGGCGAAAAATAACAAATTAGTGCTGTCATTGGCAGCTAATTTTGCTCCTGCTTCCACTATTTTCACAGGACCTGCTAATTTATCGGCAGTATTTTGGAAATTGGTAATTAATTGTCCAAATCCTTGGAATGTGCCCACAACTAGTTGTTGAAATCTATTGCCAGCAATACCAAAAACTTCTTGGACATTACGGGGACGATGATAAACAGGGGGATAAACAGGGGTGGCATTTGGGATTAATTGAATACCAATATGACCCTTACCATCTTTTAATTTTGGAGTAACTTGTAAAGATAAATTTTCCTCTTGGCGCTGAATTTTGAGCTCAACGGATTGATTGGCATGACTTTCTATTTCAGTTTTGAGCACTTCAATCGCATTTTTAGAGGCTCCCAGTTCTTTACCCCCCACAGCGAGAACAATATCTCCTTCTTTTACTCCCGCTTGATAAGCTACGGATTGTTCGGTATTAACTGGTTGGACAATCACACCGGGTTCATATTTCAACTCGGGGATGCCAACAACGCCAAACTCAATCACCAATACCAGATAAGCAAATATTAAGTTTGCTATCACTCCAGCACTAATTACTATTGCCCGGTCTAAAATAGGGCGGTTACGCAACAGATCTGGGTCATCGGGTGGAATATCACTATCTGGGTCATCATCGGGAAACCCAACAAAACCTCCTAAGGGAAAAGCACGGACGGCATACTCGGTTTCAGGTCCTTGGTATTTCCAAATAACTGGTCCAAAACCTAAAGAAAAGCGGTTAACATGAATACCTTGAGAACGGGCAGCAAGGAAGTGTCCTAACTCGTGTACTAAGATTAAAACAGCCAAGACTGCGATCGCTGCTAAAACTGACATAGACAAAAAAAATGTGAAATGATTTGGCTATAGATATTTCTATTCTAGGATGAGTTTCACTTGACTATTGGGAAGATACCCGATCCTAGGTATCTAACTACAGGTGACAATAGCTAGTTTTATATTGTCACCCATAGATAATTCTTCACAGTACATCCCTTCCTAAATAGGGCTGTAAAACCTCCGGAATCCGCACCGTTCCATCTGGTTGTTGGTAATTTTCCAAAACCGCCGCCATCGTCCTGCCTACGGCTAAACCGGAGCCGTTGAGGGTATGGATAAACTGGGTTCCTTTCTTACCTTTCTCCTTAAAACGGATATTACCCCGGCGAGCCTGAAAATCTCCACAGTTGGAACAGCTAGAAATTTCCCGATATTTACCAGAAGAAGGCAACCAAACTTCCAAATCGTAGGTTTTCGTTGCTGAAAATCCTAAATCCCCGGTACATAATTCAATCACCCGATAGGGCAACTGTAATGCCTGTAAAATTGCCTCTGCATTACCCACCATTTTTTCCAATTCCTCAAAGGAGGTATGGGGATGGACGAATTTTACCAGTTCTACTTTATTAAACTGGTGCAGACGAATTAAACCCCGCATATCCCGTCCATAGCTTCCGGCTTCTCGACGGAAACAAGGGGTGTAAGCACAGTGGTAAATGGGCAGTTCTTCCCCACTCAAAATTTCACCACGGTAGAGGTTAGTAACGGGTACTTCGGCGGTGGGAGATAACCATAAGTCATCTTCAGGGCACTTAAAGCTTTCTTCGGCAAATTTGGGTAGTTGCCCAGTGGCTGTCAAAGACTCCGTATTGATTAACACTGGTGGCATGACTTCCACATAACCCGCAGCAATTTGACGGGTGAGCATAAATTGAATCAGTGCCCTTTCTAAGGCTGCTCCAGCACCAATTAGGGCTACAAACCGGCTTTGGGCAATTTTTACTGCCCGCTCTGTATTCAAGATTCCCAATTTCTCACCAATTTCCCAATGGGGGAGAATATCGGGGTTTTGGGGAATATACTCATCACCCCAACGTCGCACTTCTACATTTTCTTCCTCACTTTTACCCAGGGGTGTGGATTCACTGGGTAAGTTGGGGAGTGCCATTACCAAGGTGTCAATTTGGGCAATAATCTCTTTCTCTTGAGTTTCTATTGCCCCAATCTCGGCTTTCACAGAACCACCATCTGATCGCAAAGCCATGATTTCTGGTCCTTTGGGATCGCAACCAGATTTGATTTTTTCCGGTATGAGCTTGGCAATTTCATTGCTACGTGCTTGGAGTTGAGTCCGTTGGGCTTCCAATTCCCGTTGCTTTTGATTCAACTCCAATAGGGGCTGAATGTCGTAGTTATTACCGCGACTATTCAAGCGTTCCTGAACTAATTGGGGGTTTTCTCTTATTTGCTTAATATCCAGCACAGATTTTTTTGTGTAGTTGCCTAGAATCTTCCTGCCAACATTTCAGCATATAACGATTTTGCCTTGCGATCGCATCCACAGCCAACTTATTACTGTTATTTAACATGGGTTCAATCTGGCAAATTCTTTGGATTTGAAATATTTATGGATTTTGTAACTGACTGTGAGGAGTTGATGCTACATCAATGTCTCATCAGTAGAGATTGTGGGAGAAGGTAGTAAGTATGCCAGATTAGCAGCTAAACCACAGAGGTATAATTTTTGGTATTCTTGAGTGCGATCGCTGGCAAGATGAAAAGCACATAACCCAATCATAATGCCGCTAAAAATCATCTTAGTGCCCAGGTTGATAGCTTTTCTCGCACTCATATTCTACTCCTCAATGTTTCACATACCTTTGGCCAGTTTTTCTCAAAAACCTATGTATACTATTCACACGGTATGTTGCTGATTTCGGAAAGAAACTGAAAGATTATTTTTATTTTTTCACATAAAAAACTACTGTAGAAAAAAACACCAACAGCGCTCAATCTAGTAACTGACAGCTGTTAAAAACTTATCCAGACTTATCAGGTTTATGAATGCTATTTAATAGCCATAGTGAAGCAACAACCCCTGCGAAGTGGGCTGTAACCGTGTTGATATTTGCCTGTACTACCAATACATCTATTGGCTGAACTAATCTACTGACTTGTTCTGGAGAAAATCCCACAGCACCTTGGGGAATGCTCAATGCTTTTAACAACAGGGAACCACTAATTGCTTGCGCTCCCAATAGAGTTAACAGCATTCCCACTAAATTCACCGTTAATCCCAAGCGTAGGACTTGAATCGTTTGCATCTTTCTGGGACGATTCTGAGGACTTGAAGATACCAGTTGTTTGCCAATTCTGGTATAGCGGAAAGCCAAAAAAACCCCACCTCCCAAGGTAAGTAGTCCCAAAGCCGCAAAAAATATACCTAAACCCGTTCCTGGATTACCTGCTTGGTTACCCGATCTTTGAATCCTGAACGCTAAAAAAATTCCAGCAGCAACCACACCCAACACTAACTGCGTCCAAAAACTAATCCAACCTACAAGGCGAAATGCTTTGGCAATTACCCAGCGCGGAGACGAAGATTGGGTGTCGGATCTATCTGTCATACTGATTACTAATACCTTAGCTGCTCGATAAATTTGATCAATTTACCACCACACTTATCAGATTATCTTGGAGAGCCACAAGAAAACAATCATTCAGTTCCTTTTGCCTCCAGCTTGAGCTGCCTCCTTCAAGGCTGTGTTGGCGCAGACTGCCCTGAGAGCTTCATTTTTGCCATCACCCCAGCCCAATGGCGATTGAATCTTGCCAATCCTGGTACTGATATAATTACTGAGAAAGAAAGTCTTTATTAAGCTTTGCTGAAAAAAATTATATTACCTTTAACATTTCGTTAACGGCATGTTTAGCTTTTTTCATTTTTCAGTTGCGTGGCATCACTTGACACCAACACAGCAGTAATGTTACTGTCCAAACGCTCCTCATTACATTACATAACATTTGAGTGGAGGCATATACTTTTTTGCGTCCCTGGATTCCGTAGTAACTTCCATTATTCACCAATATGGAAGTCTGTTTCATGTCTGTGCCTTGGCATTTTTGCTCAAGTAGCACCATTTACTTACTCGTCAGGGTGTAGCACTATATACTTACTATAGGTTTTATAGGCTCAACCCCAATAGATTAATTCTAGCTATTCATCAACTATGAAACTAGAGGATATAATTCAATTCTTTGAGAATCCTCCGCCAACTTACCTCTGTCAGGAGCTAGCAGTGTGCTACATATTATGTGTTTTGATACACGGCGAATCCTATGGCACTGAGTTGATTCAAAAACTGGAATCTGAATATCCCACCTATCGTCTTTCAGACACCGTGCTTTACAGCGCGATCAAATTTTTGGAAGAGGAGGGAGCAGTTACTGGGTATTGGAAAAAACTCGAAGGACGGGGTCGTCCAAGACGTATGTATCAAATTTCCTCAGAGTGGCAAACTACGGCGGAGAATTTATCTAATTTGTGGCAACAATATATCAATAGGAGGGTAACTTAGCGAATAATTGATTATGAACAAATCTCCTCCATTTACAAAATAAGAATCCGCTATGGGTACTGTTGTTCTGCCATCTACTTTGCTGCTCACCTTGTTGCTAGCCGTTGGTTTATTCTTTTTTATTCGTGCTTCTACGAAGGATCGCCTACAAAGCCGAGACTTTGTAGGCGAGCAAGACGAAACCACTCTCATGAATCAGTTGCAGGAGTATTTTCAACTACGGTCCTACCGAGTGGCAGCGGTAGACCGAGAAGAAAACCAAGTGACTTTTGAAGGCTTTGTTCAACCTAGTTGGTTTTTAGCCATCTTTTTGAGCATTTTGACTGCCATTGGCTTGCTTTGTCTTTCCCTGGTTTTGTCGTTGCTTTATCCTAGTCTGTTGCAACTATTTTTGGGAATAATCGTCCTATCCCCTGTGAGTGGTATTTTTTATTGGAAAAAAGCTGGAAAGCTGGAGAAGGTATTGCTGAAGTTGTCTCCTAATACCAATCAATCAGAATCCAGCAAAATTACTGTAATAGCCCATAGAGATGAACTCATTGCATTACAGAGGGCATTACAGTTAAAGCAAATATAGTAAGTAATTGTAATTTTTTACTTATTGATCACAGAGTGATAAGATGCTTGATGGGCAAATAAAGCTCTTCACTAGAACAATTATTTGCTATAAAAAGAAGACCCAACAGCTGACAACTAGCAAGGGTCTTCTAAAGCTCTAATTTAGTTTTAGGGCTGCTATAGGGAGGGAATTAGAGATGGGAGAAGCAGGGATACTATTCCTGTGAATCACCCAACTTAGACAAGCGACACATATAACTCTAGATAATGGCTAAATATTTTGCCACTAATTCTATTGTGTTCGCGCCCTTATGCTAAAATAGCAACCGTGTTTTGAATCAAGGGAGACAACTGCCTCTCCCACTCCCTAAAAATTAACCGAACCAATATACAGTCAACTAGTATCAATTCTGCTTTGACAGGGTTCTATTGCCCAAGTCAAAAGAACCCTCACTAATGGCAAATTAGCTACAAAATAAAAAAAAGGTTGATTTTTGAATAAACTGAGCGATTTTGCCAGTTAATACATTGTCAAAAGCCAGACTCAATATTTAAGATCGCCATGTATATTGTTTCAGCGACCATTCAGAACCAGGGCATCTGGCACTGAGGCAGGTTCTAGTGTTCTGAGGCTGGGAAACAAGAAATGGTTCTCTTCTACATATTGGGCACCAAAAAGACCTTTTTCTGCCCAAAAGTAACGATCCGTAGTGTGTTCGTTCCGTTTTACTAGTAGCAATGCAGGTGGCAATATACCCTCAGCTTGAATAAATTTTCTCGCTGCTGTCACAGGTTTGTCTTCACCACTTTCAATGCTATATTGAGCTACGTGCTCCAAGATTCGCCGTCCTTCTTGGCGGCGACGGCTTTTCCGCTTCCGTCTCCTTGCCAATCTATTGTCCTCCTCTTGAAAACTACATATTGTAGTTTTAGCTACAAAATCCGTGGATATTATAAAAGTTTTAGCCAAAAAAATCAATAGTTGTTTAAGCTTTTGATACATCTAAAAAAGATGGTGAGTTAAATAGGTAGGGACAAAGTAATTTGGATATTACTTGTAAACTTTGGGTAATTTTTATGAAATTCGTGAAATAAAAACTACTTGTAGTTGCGGAACTTTTCTTTAGTACTATAGTTAGTGAGCGAGCAATAGCACTGCCAATGTTAATTTCTGCCAGTTCTGAGTTTATTGCTCTTTGTCGAGAACAGATGGCTTTGTTGGGTCAAGGGTTGGGAGCTTCTTTAAGCATTGTGTATTTAACGCAAGAATTGGCAGAAGCGCCAACTAATGAGCCACAGTTGATACCCATTGTGATTTATCCAGAAACAGCCACCTTAAGACAAGGGTTTAATCCTTTGGGGTTGCCTCAGTTAAGGCAAAATTTATTAAGTCCAGGAACTTTGGAGGAACCGTTAGGAGAGTCTGAGTTGCCCCCTCAAACCAAACAATACTCACAAACAGAATCTGTGCTGAGTGAGGATCAAATTGTTTTACCTTTAATTAGTGAAGGTTTGATGATGGGGTTGTTGGTGACTGCGAGGGGCGATCGCCCGTGGAATGAGCAAGAACGCTGCGAAGTTGAACGTATTGCTCAAACCCTGGCGATCGCTTGTATTTTGGATCGGCGGCGGATGTGGTTACAGCAACAGTTACACCAACAACAAATTCTGCAAGAACAACAGCAGGATTTACTTGATAATTTATTGCACCAATTTCGCAATCCACTGACAGCATTGCGTACCTTTGGCAAGTTATTAATGAAGCGATTGCGTCCAGGGGATGCCAATGGGGATGTGGCGGCAAGCATTGTCAGAGAAAGCGATCGCCTACAAGAATTATTGCAAAAGTTTGATGAAGTAATTGACCTGACACCAGAAGACTTAGCCCATCTCAAGTTACCAGAAAAAAACGAGGTGCTTGTAGAAGCAACTGTCCAAAACCAGACACAATTACCACTATTATTACCAGGAGTAGGAGAGAAAGAAACTGATTGTAATTTACTAGAGATATTAGAGCCTTTGTTACTATCGGCTAAGGCAATAGCACAGGATCGGAATCTTCAAATAATCACAGAAATACGTCCGAATTTAGCCCCGGTTCGAGTCAACCAAAAAGCATTAATAGAAGTTTTAAATAACATTATTGACAATGCTTTGAAATACACTCCCAGTGGTGGCAAGATTATAATTCAGACCGGACAAAAACAAGCTAATTTTCAGGGTATAGCAATTAGCGATACTGGTCCAGGCATTCCCACTGAAGATTTAGAGCATATTGGCGAACGATATTATCGGGGGGTTCAGGCTCAAACTGCGATTCCAGGGACAGGTTTAGGTTTAGCTATAGCTAAACAATTGATCGAGCAAATGCAGGGCAAAATCGAAGTTTTCAGCCCTGCTCTGGATGATGCGATCGCATCATCATCAACCCCAGGAACTACATTTGTAATTTGGTTACCAGAGAAGAGGAGTGAAGGAGTGATGGAGTGAAGGAGTGAAGGAGTGAAAGAATTAAACTTTCAACCGTCAACCGTCAACCATCAACTGTCAACTGTCAACCATCAACCATCAACTAACAACTAACAACTAACAACTAACAACTACCTCAGAGAAATCTGCAAATTTTGTCCGATGGTCATTTGTAAGTCGGTGTTGGGGTCGATGGCGATTAAATCAACTTTCTTTTTACCAAAGAATAAACCCACTAAAGCCCCAATACCAGCACCACCAAGAACTTCCTCTGTAGCGATCGCGCGATCGCCGGTAACTGCGGATACGGCTGCGGCTGCACCTGCACCAAAGGCAGCATTCTTGATAATTGCACGAGTACTAGTTCCTTTCCTGATGGTTTCTGTGTTGGTAATTACCTCAGAAGTTGCATTGATTTTATATTCCTGTCCGGTGGTTAATACTAGTTTTTCAGCAACAAACTGAGAGCCACCTTGGTCTTTGACGGGTTTCAGTTCTCCCACAACTTGGCTACCTGCGGGAATTAACACATCCCCTTGGTCTGTAATCACATTCTGAGACACAGTGAGGGTTAAAGGAGCAGTTTCATTTTTTGTGACTAGAATCTTTTTCGCTTTGTCATATTTGACAGGGATGGCAGTTCCTTCAGGAATAATAACTGACAGGGGTTGAGATGGGGTAGTATCAGTAAGAGCAACGATGTAGGGAGAGTTAATGGCTGATACTTGATTATTACTGACTAATGCTTGGTAAATAAAAGCTGCCACATCTGCCCTAGTTGCTGTTCTTGTGGGATTGAGAAACTTAACATTGGGATAGTTAACCACAATTTGCTTCTCTGTTGCAGCAGCAATGGGAGCGCGAGCATAACCAGCAATTCTAAAAGCATCATTATAATATTGCAGGGTATCTTCAGCATTATTGCTCGCGGTGTAGTCCAAGCCATTGGCAAGGGCAACTAACACCTGTTGCCGGGGAATATTTTCATTGGGACGAAAAACATTACCTGGGTATCCTGCCAAGAAACCCGTGGTATATGCTTCTCGAATTGCACTATACGCCCAGGAATTACTAGAGACATCTACAAAAGAAATTGCTTGACGCTCTTGAGATTTTTGGAAAGCCTTACGAACCATAGCAGCAAATTGTGCCCTGGTAACTGCCTCTTCCGGACGAAAACTACCATCAGGAAATCCAGCAATAATACCCCGTCGAGATAATTCTTGAATAAATTCTGCTGCCCAATAATTAGATTGAACATCGTTAAAAGTTGTTTGAGCGAATGAAGGGGTAGGGGCAATTAAGGGAGCAATAGTACCTGCTGCCACACCTACAGCCATGAAGGTCGCAAATCCAGAGTAGATTTTTTTAGTCATCAACATTGACTTAATTCCTCTTGATAAATTAGATTATTTTTTTGTTAATTTACTGGACTTTGGTAGTAACAAAAAGTTTCCCCAACCATATCAAATAGCGTTATTTTTATCTGCTATTAATACAGTTAATCTATTTTGTTGTGAGGCATCATTTAATCAATCAATCTTCCTATGTATCCCAGACGCAAAATTAGAAAAATAGTTGCATAACAATACGAAAATATTCTGAATTATTAATAATATGTAGTGTGAGAATATCCTTGTTGCTTATCCGTAGATACTCTCAGGAATATGGAAACGAAAATAGTATCTTTTTGCATCAACGAGAATACCTATTGAGTAATAGAATGAGAGACTGGGAAAACAAGGCTATAGAATTAAATCAGTGTAAAGCCTACGGCATAGCGACCCTTAGAGCGCAGCACAAGAGTGCAGGAGGGCTAACTGATATAGCACTACGCCTGACGGGGCGCGGACATTTCTAAATCCAGCAAACCCTTTGACAGCCAGCTATTCCCTGTTCCCTGTTAAGAGTTCCCTGTTCCCTAGCGCGTAGCGCTATAACTGACAACTGTGAATGAATTTGGGGTTCCTGAAACAGAAACCCCAATGGTATTTATAACTGATAAAGTCAATTTTCCAACAGATTTATGTAGTGGAATCAAATGAGCGAACCTCGAAGTCAGTGCTTCCGCGATTGCAACACAGAAAAATAATCTAATTTATCTATTGGGAATCACAAAATCAGAGCGTAGACTCACATCTAAATCACCTTTATTAGGCTCAATCACCAACACTGTTACTTTCTTTTTTCTCAGCACTGTACTTGCGGCTGCACCTAAACCACTACCAGCTAAAAGTTCCCAAACATTAATTTTTTTGTCACCTGTAATTAATGAAATCAAAGCCGCAGCACCTGCACCGACTGCTGCACCTTCTAAAATTTTGCCAGTACTAACACCTTTGCGAATAGTTTCCTTTCTGTTAATAATATTCGATACAGCATCTATATTCTGCCGTCTACCATCAGGAAATATCAGTTCATCCGCTACAAATTGAGAGCCTTCTTCTCCATTAAGAGTTGCAGGTTCTAATTTTCCTTTAATCTTACTATTAGCAGGGATTAATACCTGTCCGTTGTTGTCAATAATGTTATTGGGTATCTCCAATTCAATTGATTTTGTCTCTTTGGGAGTCACAATAATTTTATCTTTTGGATATTTGGTAGGTATTACCGCACCCCTACTAATAGCAATTCTTCTAAACTGGTTAGGAAATATTTGTGCAGTTGCAGGGGAGGGAAGCAATATAGGGACAATGGCACCAGTTGAAATAGCCATTGCCATGAGAGCAGCAGTTCCAGATTTACAACGATGCCAGGAAATCATAACAGCAGTCCTTATTATATTTCTATGATGTGTGTGTGTAATGAGTGACGGTGTTTTTTGAATATTGTTTCTGATATATTTCATCTATAGATGGGTATATTATGAAGCGGAAAGCATTACAATCATCTATGGTAGTTTCGTTTTTATTCAGTATTTATTATAGCTTTCATATGTATAATGAGCAGTTATGGATGAACGTGAAGACGCACAATTAATCAAATTGTTCGCAAATCGATCACCCTTGAAAGAGGTGATGGGATGATGAGGTGATGAGGTGATGAGGTGATGGGGTGATGAGGTGATGGGATGATGGGGTGATGGGGTGATGAGGTGATGGGATGATGGGGTGATGGGGTGATGAGGTGATGGGGTGATGAGGTGATGGGATGATGGGTTGATGAGGTGATGAGGTGATGGGGTGATGGGGTGATGAGGTGATGGTTGACAGTCTTTAATTCATCACTCCTTCCCTCCTACCCTACGGGAAGCCGCTGAGTCGCAAAGCGTCCCGTGAGGGATACGCGTCTACACTCCGGGCGGGGAAACCCCGCCCCTACTCCTTCCCTCCTTCACTTCCCACACTCCCCTACGGCAAGCTCCTACGAGTCTACAGACTTAATTTTTTCATCGGAACTGCCTTGTTTTAAGTTAACACGCAGCTAAATTGTATAAAGTAAAAAAATCAGGTGATTGTAGTGCGGGCATCCTACCCGCTTTATGTATACAATTTAGACGCTTAACAGCTTATCACTTCTGGTGATGTCGAGTTGCTGGTATTGGTTTTAGCCATCTATGCTGGATTTCAGTTAAACTAAATCGAGAGTCAATTGTTATCAATATTACCGAGTATTCACAAATTACTTGGCGAAACATGATTTCAATTGCAACTACGTCTTTTTCTGGATCGGGTTTTATCACCAAATCCCATGCTGTTACCTATTCTAAGTTACTTTTTCTTCGTTATGTTTTGACCTGTTCCCTGTTGCAAAGCTCCTGTTCTCGATTGGGAGGCAGGTTTATAAATAGTAATATAAGCAATGAGTACAAAAAAAGACCAACAAATCTTAATTAATAATAGTCATATTGAAAATAACTATAATTTGTCAATGGTACAAGAAAATAATCACAACCATCTATTGATCGTTGAGGATGATCGAGGAAGAAAAGAATTTAACCTCATACACCCCATATATACCATTGGTAGGGACAAACATAGTGATATCCGCCTCATATCTCAGTTTGTATCTCGCCGTCATGCGACATTAGTTAGGTTGGCAAGGCAAGATGATCCCCAGACTTATTATTATCGGATTGTTGATGGCGATGGTAAGGGTAAAACTAGTGCCAATGGTTTGATGATTAATGGACGAAAGATATCGGCTCACGATTTGCAAAATGAAGATGAAGTTGTCTTTGGTCCTCAGGTACGAGCGATTTATTACTTACTTCAAAAAGATCCTGACTCGATAACCCATACTGATTCTAGTGAATATGACATTACTTTGATTAATCCCGGTATGACTGAGGATTTTGAAGATTAAATTGTATCTGGGTCAATATTTAACTCTCGCAACTTAGCAGCCAATTTTTCTGCTCGTTCTTGAGCAACTTCTTTTTGCTGACGCTCATATTCTGCGATTTCTTCTGGTGTGGGAACTAACTCATCTGACGATGTGAAAAATCGTAACAATCCTTCATGAATGCCCAGATACAGCTCTAACTGTCTACTCCATAAATGTCCTTGCTCGTTGGGTTCTAAAGGCTGATATTTACCATCTACTAAATGAAACCCAGCAAATTCTAGGGTATAGGGATCGAACCAAAAATAATCCGGAGTGCGGAAGGTATCTTGATAAAGTTTTTTCTTTAACTCTCTATCGGTATTGGCGGTTGATTCGGAAAGAATTTCCAAAATTACGTGGGGATATTTACCATCTTCTTCCCAAACAACCCAACTTTTACGGACTTTGCGTTCTGTGTCTAGCACTACAAAAAAGTCTGGCCCCCGGAAGTCTTCGGTTTTACGTTTTTTCTGACTATAATAAATTGTTAAGTTTCCGGCAGCTTGACTACTCACCCCGGCTTAAAGCGCGGGGGATTCTAAGCTGATGTTGTTCCGCAGTCTAAAGACGTGCTGCACAACGTGAAACACTTTTTCAGATTGCGAAAT
>JASJDS010000155.1 GCA_030065055.1 Calothrix sp. MO_192.B10 | reverse complement strand
ACGCAAAGACGAGCCAGTGCGTTGGGCGGTAAGCCACTGCGGTGGACGGTGAGTCCAGTGCTGCGGGAGGGTTTCCCTCCGCAGGCAACTGGCGCTCGCATAGCGTGCGCGGAGCGCGTAACCCGAAGGGGTTCCCCGGCATAAAGGAGGCAGTGCGGTGGACGGGTTCCCCGGCATAAAGCAACTGCCGTCAACTGCCGTCAAGTGGCGCAACCCAAAGGGCTCCGCCGACTTGAAGCAACTGGCGTGCAAAGGCGCAAAGAATCGTTCTTCAATAATATCGAAAAATGTAAATTCATACTTCCATTCAGCAATGCCAAAAATCAGTACTAATACGAGGCGTGCAAGATGTCAGTATAGCAATCTTAAATCTCTCTTTTCTCCTTCTCTGCGCTCTCTGCGCCTCTGCGGTTTATTAAAAAAATATCATGGTTAGTAACACAGATTTTTTACCCCCAATTCAAACCAACGAATTTCTACCACCAATTAGTCGTTGGACAACATGGGGCGGACTATTTATCCTCTGCGTCTTGGGAATAGCTTTTCCAGTCGCCGCAGTCATCAAATATAAAGTCACCGTCAAGGGACAAGCAGTTGTCCGTCCAGCGGGGGAATTACGCATTGTGCAGGGGTTGACTGAAGGACAAATAATGCATATTTACGTCAAAGAACATCAAGCTGTTAAAAAAGGAGATGCGATCGCAATTATAGACGACTCCCGCTTGCAAACTAAAAAAAGCCAATTGCAAACTAACATCCAACAAAGCAGATTACAACTAGTACAAATCAACGCTCAAATTCATGCCCTCAACAGTCAAATTCGAGCCGAGACAGACCGAATTAACCGTATTATTACTGGTGCAGAAGCGGAATTAAACGGTCGTCGCCGGGAATATCGAGATAAAAAAATCACCACCGTTGCTGAACTACAAGAAGCTGATGCGAATATCAGAATGGCTCGGGAAGAGTTACAAGCAGCCCAAGCACAGTTAAAAACAGCACGTGCTAATTTCCACGCTACTCAAGCAGCTTTGGGTGCAGCAAGATCGAAACAAAATCGATATGAGAGTGTAGCCCAACAAGGGGCATTATCTAAGGATCAATTGGAAGAAGCACAACTAGCTGCCCAGCAACAAGCACAAGCGGTGAAGGCACAACAAGCAGCAGTGGAGGTGCAAAAAGAAACGATTGAGCGGTTGCAACAAGCTGTGTCTGCTGCCATTGCCAGAAAACAACGTGCCCAAGCAGCCTTAAATCCTAGTAATGCCGGAGTCGAAATTGCTGCTGAACGCATTGCTCAAGAAAAAGCTGCGGGGGAAAGTAACAAGGCGACTTTAGAAAAGGAACGTCAAGCACTGATTAAGCAACGGATTGAAGTTGAAAAGCAGTTAGAGCGCGATACCAGCGAACTTAAACAAGTGGAAGTCGAATTGAAGCAGACCACTATTACTGCTACTGCTGATGGTATTATTTCTCAGCTAAACTTACGTAACCCAGGGCAAACTGTACGTCCTGGGGAGGAAGTGGTGCAAATTGTTCCTAGTCATGCTCCCAAGGTTGTGAAGGCTGCTGTGGCATCTGAAGATAAAAATAAGTTAAAAATTGGTCAAAAAGTGCAGATGCGGGTGAGTGCTTGTCCTTACCCAGATTATGGTACTCTCAATGGTAAGGTGCGGGCGATCTCTCCAGATGCAATTACTCCTCAAAAAAATGGTAATAATGGATCTGCTTCTGGTGTTTCTAGTCCAAAAGCAGCTGCGGTTGGTGCTTTCTATCAAGTGACTGTTGAACCAGAAAACTTGGTTTTAGGTAAAGGTAAAAATCTGTGTCATATCCAATTGGGAATGGAAGGTAGGGCTGATATTATTTCCCGTGAGGAAACTGTACTGCGATTCTTCCTCAGGAAGGCTAGGTTGATTACTGATTTATAAGGACTTTACAGAGTTTTCCCCAAATTTTATTCTCCAAGTGCATAAAATCTAAAATTCGTCGTACAGAGATACAGCAGAGAGATTCACCTAGCCAGTATCACAAAAAAAGTACTTTTCAGGTGAACCACAACTGACTTAATACCAATTCAAATAATGTTGGCGACACATATATTCTTCGTAAGGGCACGGCATCCACAATCTTTTGATGTATAAAATTATCTTACTGGTGCCGTGCCCCTACCCATCTATTAATCTGTCGCATTCTTTCTTTTAAAATGGTATAACTATCTCTGCATGGGACATGGGCTAACTACAATAGTGAAAAAAGTCAACCCCTTTTTTGACTCTTGACGCTCCGCTCAACGGTTGAGCTTTTTTGATCATGATTTCACAGGATATATTGCACAATCAACATCAACCCAGTACTCAGGACAGAAATGACGGAGGACGAGTTCATTTGCTAACGCCGTTTCAACACCAACTGCTGCAAAAAAGTCTACAAGACGATTTACCAGAGCCATACCGCCAGCGTATTCAAATCATGCTAATGGCAGATGAAGGGAAAACTCAAACCGAAATCTGTCAAACTTTGGGGTGCTGTCCTGGAACGGCAAGGCATTGGATTCTCATGGCTCGGTCTGGTATGGCTCACAGATGGCAGGATAGCCCCATTGGTCGTCCCAAAGCCGTGAATGACAAATATCTGGAACGTTTAAAAGAACTAGTGAGCCAGAGTCCGAGAGAGTTTGGTTATGGCTTTGAGCGTTGGACAGGGCAATGGCTGAGTAAGCATCTGGCAAAAGAATTTGGGATTAAATTGGGCGATCGCCGCATTAACCAGCTGCTCAAGGAGATGGGACTATCTACCCGGGAGCAACCTGCCAAGGCAGAAAATGCTACCCATGAAGATACTACTAGCACCAACTTAAAAATTAGCGATTTGCTGTTTTCCTCAGCCCCTGATGTTCCAGATTTGTGGTCAAAGAATTTTGGATTTTAGATTTTGAGTTTTAGATTTTTTCTGCGATCGCCCTAGAAAAACATCATGTCACAACCGATTGCCATTACCCGTGAAGATATTTTCCACCAAGTAAAGTTATCTGGTCAAATTCCTTGTCTCATCGAAGGGATTGTCAGCCGAATAATTATTACTTTAGCAGCCCAAGAAGCAGGTATCAAAGTAGAGGCCCAAGAGCTGCAAAAAGCAGCAGACAATACCCGCTTGTTTAACCAACTTCAGAGTGCAGATGATACCTGGGTATGGCTGCAAAAACATAGCCTGTCTCTAAATGATTTTGAACAAATAGTTTATACCAACATCATCTCTAGGAAGTTAGCTGAATATCTGTTTACAGATCGAGTCGAACCCTATTTTTTGTCACACCAGTTAGATTATGCTGGTGCAGTAATGTATGAAGTTGTCTTGGATGATCAAGATTTGGCCATAGAACTATTTTATGCGATCGCCGAAGACAAGATGAGTTTCTCTCAGGTTGCTCGCCAATACATCCAAGATACGGATTTATACCGAATAGGGGGATATCGGGGTATAGTACGTCGTCAACAGATGAAACCAGAGATTTCTGTAGCTGTTTTTGCTGCGAAGCCGCCTCAAGTTCTCAAACCAATGGTGACTTCCCAAGGAATACACCTGATTTTGGTAGAGGAGATTATTCAACCGCAATTGGATGAGAAACTGCGTTATGAAATTCTTGCCGATTTGTTTGGTAGCTGGGTGAAGCAACAAGTTGAGGAAGTTGAGGTTGTTACAAATCTTGATGCAATTGAAGAAGGAAGAAGGAAGAAGGTTTGAGCGGGGTTTTGAGGTGGAGATTCTGACCCCAACTCAAAATGGACAACCCATAGGGGATGGGGTTTTTGATCCCTATAGTCAAGTCTTGAAAATAGGGAACAGGGAACAGGTAAAAGATATTTTCATCTGCAGGTTGTGGGATTTGACCGTGGGGGGCTAGCTTGAAAATAGTTAATCAGCGCGGAGCTTGTAGGGGCGCATTGCGTGCGCCCTTGAGGAGTTATATCGTTTCCGTTTGTATCGGAATTATTTAAATTTCCTCTGTTTTCCTCTGACTCTGCGTTCTCTGCGCCTCTGTGGTTTTTTTATCATTTCGGTGTAACCGGATTTGATATTAGTCACAAAGCATTTTCATAGGCAGGTTGTGTACAAACGTTCATGAGGGGCTAGCTAGAATCCGCGTCTATTTATAACGCGGAGTGGCTCAAATTTAAACATTTGGGATGCTCCCGTACCTTGTAGGGTATGGGCATTTATTTTTTCGGTACACCCCACATCCCATACCCTGTTCTTGGTCATCCAACCTTAGGTGCAACAATATATTTCAGATCGTATGCAGTCATTCGCCCACCTACTATAGCCCGAAATCGAGCCGTTCTCGATCCCAACCTCGAGACATCGATCCTAACGGAACCCATAAAATCGTCATTATTTGGTCCGGGATCGTACTCCCAAAGTTGGAGATTTTGAGTACCACTACCTTCAAAGAATACCTGGTTTATCCCTATGGTTTGTCCTTGGCTCATACTCTTCCAACCCCAGATCCTTCTGCCGTTGAGAAGAAGATAGGGTTCATCTTTGCCCCGCGAGTCTCCACCTGTTCTGACAGCTTTAATACTAGACAAGTAAAGAACATTGCCTCCCTCGATTACAGCAGCTTCTTCGGCAGTTAATTCAGTAAACAATTGTTCTTCATCAATAAGAGAAGGGTCAAAGTTGAAAGTTCTTTTTTCTTGATTTAGCATGGTTTTTCTCCTTTTAGCTCGTCGCCCATTCACTATTAAGCTCTTTTATAGAGATCGATATCCCATGGATTGCCAGGAGTTGATTTATCGTCTTTAAATACATATATTCTTCCATCGGACAAATTGTATCTCTTGTAGGCTCTGACTCCTTTTCGAGCATCTCGGTCAAATTTAATCCTTCCTCCTAACCAGGCAGTCCATATCCATATCTGACCAGGTTTGTGGATCTTTTTCTTACCATCCACCCTGTAAGCGACATTGTATTTAGTCTCGTTCAAAATTGTGAACACCTCTTGTTTTCCGCCACTAATTGTTTCAGCCTTTTTCTCGTCTAACTCAATGAAAAGGTCTTGATTAGCAGAGGTTATTTCGAGCATTTTGTTAATATTAGACATGGTTTTTCTCCTAGATTGAAAACGAATTTTTGATTTTAGGTTTGGTATTTCTGAGCTAAGGAACCCTCGAAAAGGCTACTTAAAGCATTGCAGCAATCACTGATTCCTTTGTTCAAAAACCAATGAACTTAGAATCGCGATCGCCTCACTCCAAAATCACCGTTGAACTTGGAACAAAAAGTGCTTCTGATACGCTCTCAAAAGCTCCTTATCTAAAAAGCGATCATCCACCTCTTATTTATGTTGGAATCAGATTTTTTAATTACCGATTACAATTACTATTTTCTGACATTTTTGATATATTTTCAATCATTTAATCACCAATTAATAGCAAAAAATGCTATATTTATTTCTTGATTTTTCCTAAAATAAAATGTGCCGTAGAATCAAATTAATTCAAACAGTATTTAATTGACAAAAAACAATAATTTTTGAGGAAGTAATTAAAGCAGTTTTTTCTTTTTTATCCAACGGACTGGATGCTGAACTCGCGTCAGAGTGAAATTTCGGCAAGACTTAATCAGCATTGTGAAGAATTATTATCTATTCTGCGAGAAGGGGAAGAGATAATTTTAGAAGCAAACCTCCTCAATGGTCATTAGTCGCAATAATCTCTTGAGATCCTAGAAATGACACAGGGTTTGGGTTAGCGGACACGAAAGTCCCCTTTTGCAGAAAAATTACTATTAGGATGAAAGCCGGAGGATTTTACCACCAAACCATTTTTTGTTGATAAGGTAAAGTCGTCGAGAAATTCTAAGTGTTCGCCAGCAATTTGGCGCAGTTCTTCTGGGGGACCTTGGATTTTCACTTGCCCTTGTTCCAGTAGAACAATCCAATCGGCTCGCTGGATGACTCTGGGGCGGTGGCTAATCAGAATTGTGGTTTTGCCCTGACGGTAGGACAGCAGCCGATCTAACACTTGGGCTTCACTCACTGGGTCGAGGGCACCCGTGGATTCATCTAAAATCAGAATTGGCGGGTCGGTGATTATGGCTCTGGCGATGGCTAATCTTTGCTTTTGACCGCCGGAAAGATTCGCACCAAATTCCCCTAAGACGGTTTGATATTTGTCGGGGAGTTGGCTGATGAATTCGTCAGCCCCCGTAATTTGGCAAGCTTTAACAATCTGCTCAAAAGTAGCCTGAGGGGAACCTAAGCGGAAGTTTTCTATAATTGACCGACTCCAAAAGTGGGCATCTTGGGGAGCCAATACCACTTGTTGCCGCAGGCAGTCCAAGGACAGGTCTTGCTGATTATAGATTCCAAAGCGAATATTGCCAGACTGAGGCAAGTATAGCCCCGCAATTAGTTTAGCCAGGGTGCTTTTACCGCAGCCAGATTTACCGATGATGGCGATCGCTCGACCACCAGGAATAGTGAGAGAAAAGTCTTGTAAGAGATTAACTCTGCCAGGGTGGTGAAAGTTGAGATTGGTGCAGATGATATTGGCGTTGCTGGGAATTTTCGCCCAAGGTTTTTGGGTGTCCTCTGGGGTTTCTGGGGGGGTGTCGATGACTTCGGTAAGTCGCTGGGTGGCAGTTTTGGTGCGGCTGAATTCATCAACAAAGCCGACCAAGGTATCAATGAAGGCGGTGAAATTGCCATTCATGCTATTAAATGCTAACAGCATACCAATGGTTAATTCCTGGCTGATCACCAAAGTGCTGCCGAACCAAAGCAAGGCGATACTACCAATACTGGCCACTAAGTTAGAGAAAATACTATTAACAAAACCAATTTGCACGGTGCGGAAGGTAAAATTAGCAAGGCGACTATAACGACCCTGGAATTCTTCCCAAAATTGGGGGGCAGCAGTGGTGGTTTTGACGGTCATTGCACCTTTGAAGATTTCTACTAAGACACCTTGGTTTTCCGCTGATAAAACTAGGACATTGCGAATTTTTTGTTGGAGAGTGGGTAAGAAAACGATGGTGGAGAGGGTCATTAATAGAGCAATAACCCCAGCAACTGCCGTAAGTTTAACGCTGTAAAATAGCATGAAGCTCACTGAAACCAGGGCAATAAAAAATTGACTGGGCAGTGCCACAACAACTTGAGAAACTAATTGATTAATTTCTTGAATATCTTCCAGGCGGCTGACAATTTCTCCACTGCGACGAGATTCGTAGTATTGTAGGGGTAAGCGTAGAATTTGGCGTCCGAATTCAAAGATAAGTCCGAGTTCGAGACGTTGGGCAAAGTGGGCAATAAGATTGGATTGCAGCAGTCGCAGGCTGCTACTAACTAAATGCATGACGACGACGGCAATAGCAACGCTAGTGAGCAGTTGAGTATCTCCGCGCACCAGCACATCATCGGTAAGGATTTGTAGGAGGAAAGGGGAAGCGAGGGAAAGCAGACCCAAAACCGAGTTAAGCAGCAAAGTTTGGGTCAGCAAGGCACGATAGGGCCAAACGCGCTTCAGGAAACGACCAAATCCGCCAATTTTTTCTTTTTCATCCGGTTGGGCAAAAAAACGGACTGGATCGGGTTCCAGGAGGAGCATTACTCCGCCTGTCCATGCCTCCATCAACCACTTTTTATCCAGATACCGGATGCCCGCACCAGGGTCAGCCACCACATATTTATTACCCCGTTTTCCGTATAGCACCACCCAGTGATAGCCTTTCCAGTGGATGATGGCTGGTAACGGCACGGCTTTTTTGTTGACAACTTCTAGGGTTGCTTTGACTCCCCGTGCATTGAAACCAAGGGCGTTTGCTCCTTGTTTCAATCCCAATAAGGTGGTACCTTCTCTGCCAGTTCCAACGGCTTCCCGGAGGCGGTTGATGGTGAAGGTGCGACCATAATGTTTGGTAATAGAAGCCAGACAAGCCGCACCGCAGTCTTCTTCGTTGTGTTGTTGGACAAGGGGGTAATTCATGATTAGTTAACGAGTTGCTATTGCCTTCTCGGCTTTTTGAATTACTGCGCTGTCTAGCTTTGGTGACTCCAGCACCAGTACCGAAGGAACACGCTCTGGTTCTGCCAGTCGCAGCAATTGATAGCCGATGCCTGCTAGACCAGTCATAAGTCCGGGGGTTTCAACTCCCAAAGGGACTCCACACAGCCAACCATGCTTTTCAATGCTTTCGAGAATAATGGCAGCAAACCGATCGACTTGAGCCTTCCAGTAGGGGTCGTTAAAGGTGAGACTGGCTTGCACCAGCAGTTCCAGATTGCCCAAATCGCCGTGACATAGGGAATGGTTTCTACCAAATCCATGAAATAGAGTGGTCTTGAGGGCGGTGTTAATCTCAGCACGAATTTCGGCATCATCAAGGTATGGGAGAGAACGTAACCGAGCTAGCCCAATTCCCGGTGCGCCATGACACCATGCAGTCATACAAGTATACTGATTGTCCTGTTCTTTTAAAACTGTATCTGCAAAATTACGTAAGTCTGGCCAATTACCTACTTCAGGACGGAAGAGACTGCGTTCGTAAGCAATGGCTTCAAGTGCTGTTGTCCGAAAGCGCTCTTCACCAGTCAGTGCAGCTAGTTCTAGTAGTGCCCAAGCTATACCCGCTGAACCATGGGAGAAACCAGTTAGTGGTTTTGTCTCTACATTCTTGAGAATCCAACCGATACCATGTTCCATGGGTTGCGCTTTGGCGATGAGATGATCGCCACATTGAATGGCAGCAGCCAGGGTAGTGGGTGATGGTTTACAATGATACAGGTTGATTAAACTGCCAATATACCCAGCAGCACCACTGATAATATCGAACCGTTCGTCTTCGGCAATTAACGGTAGAAGCAGGGTAACCAGGGATTCTGCCTGATTCAACAGTTCGGATTTATCCCACAACACACTGAGCTGAGTCAGAGTGTAGATCACCCCTCCCCATCCATCAAAACCACCAATTGACTTGATAAGTTCTTTGCTAATCTCTATCTGGCGTTGCAGTCCCGTCAATGCCGCTTTTGCCAGGACAGTGTAACGCTTCTCTTGAGTAAGATTGCCAAGATAGGCAAGAAATAACACGACTCCTGGTAGACCATCATACAAGTCTATTCTCAAGGGAGTGAGAGTCCAATATTTTGTATTGATGAGCGTCAAGCCAATCCAAGAAACTTCTTGCTCTGTGCATAATGCCAACATCTCTATGTGGTCGCCGATGGCTCGAGCAGATCCCAGCAGTTGTTCGCGACTAGCACTGTTTGGCGGTTCTCGCAGAGAAAAAAGAGACCACTGTTGTTGTTCCGTTTTTGTTAGCAATGTTGTGAGAGAAGCACGGATAAACCAAAGTTGTTGCTTCAAATCAACTTCGCTGAATTTTTGAAGACGACGTTGTACCAAAGTCATACCTGATTCTTCAAAAAAATCGACAATTTGTTGACCAGAACTACTCCAAATATCCCGTGACTTAGGGCAAGTGGTGAACAAAGGAATATCACCTTGCCATAAGTCATTGCGTTCGGCAGCAATCACTTTTGCTAAATAAGGTTGCTGTTCGATATTTAACCAGAGTCGATCAAACAAGCGATCGCAGTCTAGGGCATTTCGTAACACATCGGGATGAAAGCTTTCATGCAGCAATTCACCATAAGTTTGCGTTGGACGAAGGACGACGCGCACCTCATCCTCAGCGAAGCAAGCCAAAGGTCCCTCGTTTGACAGCAACTCATTACGGTGTTGTAGGAGCAAGCGATAAACCTTGGTAAATCCACTGGTAATTGCCTCTGTATAGTCAAGTACATCCACTTTAGCACCATTCAGGGTTGGTTGATTCTGACCCCCAGGCATCTCCATTGGTTTGCGGATAAACCGCATCTCATCACTTCCTTCTCCTTCCAAATACAGGACACCATTTGGAGTAAGTTGACCCGTTGCTCCGCCTAAGCCACTGATTTCTATGCCCTCAGATTCCTCATTCACCCATCTACGTCGGGGTAAAAGACCCACGCGCAAAACAGAGTTCGACATAGTATTGGCGGTGACTTGCCCCAATGAGGTAGTGCTTATTCCTGCCACCCGTGCCTGGAAAAGAGTTTCCAAGTCAATCAAAACAGGATTTTCGCCTATTGCGATTAAGTTTTCAAAATGAAAATCTGTCGCTTCCAGGGCATATAGTAGTGCCAGGTAACTCCCTTGGCGTTCGTAGAAACGCCGGATCTCTTCTGGGGAGGTACAGCTCTGAAAAACAACGAATTCCACCCATCCATAGGTATCGCGATCGAGAATCTTCAGCGTCCGGAATGGCGGGTGGTCACCTCGATCATTGAGCCACCCTAACAGTTCCTGAAAATGGACATCAATGGCTAACGATCTGGGCTTATAAACCACTTGAAAACTAGAACTGAATTTTGCTATTATGACTGAGCGACCGCCCCGATGGCTGTCACCCATACCCCAGTCTAGCTCTACGAGCATACCTAGATCCTTATTCGGACTGAAGGTTGTCTGGATAGCTTGCCAATCAACACACAAGTGATGGAGAAAATCTAGACTAAACGTGACCCATTGATCGATGCAAATTGTCAGCTGACGAGCAAGAACTGGATACTCCTGTAGTATGGCTAAAGCCATCTCTCTCTGGCGGAGGCGATGTAAGAAGCTGTGAAATCTCTCTTTGGGTGTATTCCCTTTGAGAAGTCCTTGCAGGCGGGCTACATTAAGTTCCAGGACCAAGGTGCGGGTCACTCTTCCCAGCAGTCGTTCTGCAAGATTCGCAAAAAGCACCTTTTCGACGGTACTTGGATCGAAAGGTAGGTTGGATTGCACTTGAAATAACGCCTGGATTCCTTCGCGCAAACGCTCAAAGCCTTGGCTCATGAGTGGCTCGATTGCATTCAAGAAACCTATCATCTCTTGATCCCGTAGTTCCTCTGGCAGTAGGAACAAATTTGAGGAGACAGGACGAGAATACCCCTGGGCTAGTTCCTTTATCCATAATGGGGAGGTGGGAAAGCGATCGCGCACTGCCTCAATTGGCTCCCCAAGCAGGTATTTGAATTCATCCTCGGTTATTCTATCCATCGCTAGACGCTGAGTCCAGTAAGTGTCTTGATCAAAGGGCTTCTGTAACTGCCACTGCTGGATACGACATTCAGCGAGATTAGTATCAACCTCACTATTTACAGTTTTGCTCTCAAATGTCCTTAGCGATGCAATACGTTCAATCAATGCGATCGCTTGATACCAAACAGAGGATTGAAACTGTGGCTGATTCATATTCTCATACCAATTCAAACTTTTAATCTTACAAACTGCTCTCTCTTATATAGCAATCCTAAATAACTCATGAGAAAACACGGAGATATATAACGTACTTTATATAATTGGCTTTGAAACTATGTATTACGCAATATATATAATTTTAGCCACAAAATTAGGTTTTTAATTAGTTTTAAAAGTTACGTGAATAGTTTAAGTATTTTCTCACATATGATTCCGGATTGCTATATGTAAGTTCAGAAAATCATCGAAGCATTCCTGTACTGTGAGCATCCCGACCAAGATCGAGCTTGATGTTGGCGAGATGTCCACACTATTCTGCACACGGGAAAATCTGAACTTTTTGTGAAGTATCTTGCAAGATTCTTTAATGTGCTCAGAATGGCTCTCCTGAGTTTAGGGTGATCGATGTAGCTTATACAAAATCAATCAGGGGCGGGATCTGAAAGCCTTTTATTGCCTTATCATAAACTCTACTGATCGCCACAAGTACAGGAGAGCCTAACTTTTATTTAAAAGAGGAAAACTGGATTAGGGCAACCTCCTCCTCTTTTTTTCCAGATCGTAGCACAGCAAAAACTCTCAGGGCTGATAGTCCCAAGGTCGATACCGACTCCCCCTGCTACAACTTCCAACTCTGAATCCGTTAGTTCGATTACCCCAGCCGGGTTTTCCGGCAACTGCGATCGTTGTTCTTCACTCAAGCTGTTGCGATACTCTGGATCTTTCCAAGCGCGAATGATGTCTTCTTTCGACATAGTTTTTCTCCTTGATTTAAGATTAATTTCTGTTGGAATCAGATGTGTTAATTACCTGTTCCAATTACTATGTTCTGACATATTTTCTATATTTTCAATCATTTAATCACCAATTAATAGCAAAAAATGCTATAGTTATTTCTTGATTTTTTCTCAAATCAAATGTGCCGTCGAATCAAATTAATTAAAACAGTATTTAATTGCCAAAAACAATGATTTTTGAGGAAGTAATTAAAACAGTTTTTTCTTTTTTATTCAACGGACTGGATGCTAAACTCCCATCAGAGTGAAATTTCGGCACGACTCGATCACCACTGGGAAAAATTAACTGTCAAAGTTAAACTATCTCAATACTCTATTAAAAAAAATATTTTTCCACGCATAATAAAGATATGCATAAAACCTAACAGTGGTCGTAAAACTAGTTTAGCGACCTCCATCATGGATAGATAATAAATAGCGATCGCAATTTGTGGAAAACTAGCTATGGGCAAGTTAGTCATCTTAAAATTAGCAGAAGGTAGCTTTGAGTCAGGGTTTCCCGTGACTCTACAAATTGGTGATGAAAATGCCCGCCCCACTGTGGAAATCACGGGTAAGCTACCCCCAAACCCAGACATTCTCTACCATTATTACCGTTGGCAATCTATTTATCTTAATTTACAGTTACCATCTCGCCCCATAGGTTTACCAAAGCAAGTTAATCAAGCCCCCAGTTTAGAAGAATGTCAACAGGTGGCGGAGGAATTTAAGGTAAGTTTTAATACCTGGCTTGCCTGTGATTCCTTCCGTCCCATCCGCGAGAAATGGCTGCAAAAACTCACACCTGCCGATGAAATACGCATACTTATACAAACCAAAGACCTAGGATTGCAAAAACTCCCCTGGCATCTTTGGGAGTTACTAGAACACTATCCCAAGGCAGAAATAGCCCTGAGTGCCCCCAGCTACGAACAGGTGAACCGCATAACAACCACTTGCGACAAAATCAAAATACTGGCCATTTTGGGCGATAGTCAAGGAATTGATACCCAAGCAGACCGGGCAATTCTAGAAAAATTACCCAATGCAGACATCACTTTTTTAGTTGAGCCAGAACGCATCAATATTACTGATCGGTTATGGTCACAACATTGGCAGATTCTATTTTTTGCCGGACACAGTGCTACTCAGGTAACAAATGAAACTGGGAAAATCTACATTAATCAAACTGAAAGTCTCACAATTAGTGAGTTAAAGTATGCCTTGAGAAAGGCAGTGGAGCGGGGTTTACAATTGGCGATTTTCAATTCCTGTGATGGTTTGGGATTGGCACGGGAGTTTGCGGATTTACATATTCCCCAAATCATCGTCATGCGAGAGCCAGTACCTGACCAAGTGGCACAGGAATTTTTGAAGTATTTTTTACAAGCCTTCTCACGGGGAGATTCCTTGTATTTATCGGTAAGAGAGGCAAGGGAAAGATTACAGGGATTGGAAAATCAATACCCCTGCGCCACGTGGTTGCCTGTCATTTGTCAAAACCCTGCTGAAGTGCCGTTGACTTGGTCAGAATTGTGTATAAATTTACGTAAAAATAACACATGCTTACCTAAAATTACGCACACCAAAACCATCAGAGATCGCCTGAACTTATCATTGATGCTATTGGCAAGCATAGCAATGACAGGGCTGTTGATGGGAGTGCGATATCTGGGAGTGCTGCAACCTCTCGAACTCAAGGCATTTGACCAAATGCTGCAACTACGTCCTCCTGAGATTCCAGACTCACGGCTACTGATTGTAACTGTGACAGAAGAAGACGTGCGATCGCAACGTTCGGAAAAACCACGGGGTTCTTTGTCAGATAAATCTCTTGCCCAACTGCTGGAAAAATTAGAGCCATATCAACCAGCAGCGATTGGTTTGGATATATACCGGGATTATGGGGTGGGAAAGGATTATCCAGAGTTAGCAGAAAGGATGCAAAAAAGCGATCGCTTGGTAGCAGTCTGTAGAGTCAGCAATCCCCGCACGGGTAAATCAGGTGTTGCCCCACCCCCAGAAGTTTCTGTTGACCGTTTGGGTTTTAGCGATATTCTTCTGGATGCAGATAATGTGGTGCGTCGCCATTATTTAGCCTTAACTCCTCCTCCTTCTTCTAGTTGCAATGCCTCCTACGCTTTAAGTGTGCAACTAGCTCTACGTTACCTCTATACCAAGGGAATTAAGCTACAATTTACTCAAGAGGGCGCGTGGCAGCTAGGCAAGCTAAAATTTAAACCCCTAGAAGCACATACTGGAGGCTACCAAGGAATTGATAGTAGGGGACACCAAATCCTGCTCAATTACCGTTCCTCTCCTTCTGCAAAAGAAATTGCTTCACAAATTACCTTGGGACAGGTGTTAGAAGGTAAACTAAACGCCCCAGCAGTCAAAGATAAGATAGTTCTAATTGGCACCACAGCAGAGAGTTTTCGAGATTATTCCTTGACTCCCTACACCCTTCAAGGTAAATCGCAAACTATACCGGGAGTAATTCTACAAGCACAAATGGTCAGCCAACTGCTGAGTGCTGCTTTGGATGAGCGCCCCCTGCTATGGAGTTGGCCAATATGGGGTGAGGTGATTTGGGTTTGGGGTTGGTCTGTAATTGGTGGTTTGCTTGCTTGGTATTGGCGACGACCTAGTTATTTGGTGTTAGCTGTTGGGGTCGGATTTGTTGTTTTGTATAGCAGTGCAAGCGTCTTATTCATTTCACTTGGCTGTTGGGTTCCTCTAGTTCCTGCTGCCCTAACTTTGGCAGGTACTAGTATTGCATTTCATTAATTTTGAGGAGTCGCGGGTGCGAGCGATCCCCGACTTCTATCCTAGTAATTGCTACAATGTGGGGATATTGATTCAGAAGTCGGGGATCTGTTCCCTAGCCATCAAAACTAATGAAAAGGAATACTAGTGGTTTGTCTCATGAAAAATCATTGGCAAACAATACAAGTAACTACTGCTTTAGTAATCATTTTATTAAGTAATATTACTTGCTACCCAGAAGCTGGGGCACAATTAGTTACTTCTAGCAAGACCTCAATCCAATTTAAATCGCCACCGCCACCACCGGATCGAAGTGCTGCTGGAGAACGTGGAGAAGCGGCTAGTAGGGGATGTGGTAATAACAAGCAATCTCTAATGGGATTGGTTCCTGATTACAAAGAAACCATTAAATTGAATGGAGGAGAAACAATTCCAATTACCAAAGTTTGGGGTTTAACAACTGCTGAATATCCTACTTTTTGGTTTTTTGTTCCTTATGACAAATCATCAATTACAAAAATGGAATTTGTCATTAAGGATGAGTCCCAAAAACCTAGTAAAACGATATATAGAGCTTTTTTAAATCAACCAGAAAGGCCAGGGGTTATTGCCGTTTCTATAGACAAAAATACTGAACCCCTGCAAGTAAGCCAAACAAAGCACCAAAAAATGTACCATTGGTTTTTCAAGGTGAGAGTAAAGTGTAACCCAGAACAACCAGCAGAATTACGAACTGTTGAGGGATGGATAGAACGGGTTAAGCTGAATCCAAAATTAGCAGATAGCCTCAAACAGGCAAAACCTTTGCAACAAGCAGTACTTTATGCGGAAAACGGTATTTGGCACAATGCCCTGACTACTTTGGCAAAACTCCGTCTTGCTAAACCCAAAGATGCCTCACTGTTGGCAAACTGGACAAGTTTGCTGAAATCCGAAGAACTGGATAGTTTAGCTAACCACTCCCTGATTAACTGTTGTCAACCAAGTAATTACAGAATTTAGCGCTAAGCCCCCGTTCCCATTTGTTGGGTTGCACTTCGTTTCACCCAACCTACGAGGGATTGCTAACCACTCCCTGATTAACTGTTGTCAACCAAGTAATTACAGAATTTAGCGCTAAGCCCACCTTCCCATTTGTTGGGTTGCACTTGGTTTCACCCAACCTACGAGGGATTGCGATCGCACTAATTTAAATATTGTTTTAATATTAACCTGATAAAACTAATATATACATGAGAGTGGCAATGTCTACCATTAAAGAAGAAATGCCCGTTCTGGTTCGCCATGAAGGTGACTGGATAGGTACTTATACGGTTGTTGATGCTGAAGCTAAAATTATTGACAAGTATGAATCACATTTAACTTGCCAGTTTCCAGAGGATGGTTCTTCTCCCTACTACCAAATTAACCGTTACAAGTGGGCTGATGGCAAAGTGGAAGAATATGAGTTTCCGGGAATGTATCAGGATAAAAAGCTATTATTTGATACTGAAAGGATTAACGGGGAAGCCTGGGAAATAGACGACTCAACGGTAGTTTTGAAATTTACCTATAAAGGTCAACCAGAAATTTACGTTTTGGAAATGATTTATCTGAGTCCTGACAATAACTACCGTTCCCGTACCTGGCATTGGTTTAAGAATGGTAAACTGTTTCAACGCACCCTGATCCAAGAAGAACGGATGGGATAAAGTCAAGTGAAGGAAGAAGGAAAAATCCTCCTTCTGTCTTCTGCCTCCTGTCTGACAAAGGCAGAACCTTCGGTCAACACTATAATAATCGCAACTTCCTGTAATGCTGGGAATTATGGGGAGTTGTCAGAATAATTGGTAATTGATAATTGATAATTCATGGGTTCGTGCCCAGGGATGAATCCTCTTTCTTGAACCAAGCAAAGTGTAAAGTTCATCCGATCACAGATTACACAGATTACACGGACAGTGGAATCCAAAAATCCGTGATCCATCAATAAATTTAGGGGCTAATGCACCATTAATTACAAATTATGAATTAATAATTATGAATTACTTGGTCATCACAACTGATCACTGATAACTGATAACTGATAACTGTTTCCGATATGGCAAAAGGCGAAAAAATTAACTTTTCTACTCCTAGTGGTTTTCCAGAGTTTCTTCCCAGCGAAAAACGCCTGGAATCCTATTTACTTGATACTATCCGTAAAGTCTTTGAAAGCTACGGATTTACTCCCATTGAAACCCCGGCGGTAGAACGATTAGAAGTTCTCCAAGCTAAAGGGAATCAAGGGGACAATATTATTTATGGCATTGAACCCATCTTGCCACCAAATCGGCAAGCAGAGAAAGATAAGGCTGGGGAAGGTGGCTCTGAGTTACGGGCATTAAAATTTGACCAAACTGTCCCCCTAGCGGCTTATATCGCCCGCCATTTGAATGATTTAACTTTTCCCTTTGCCCGTTACCAAATGGATATGGTGTTTCGGGGTGAGCGAGCTAAGGATGGACGTTTTCGCCAATTCCGTCAGTGTGACATTGATGTGGTGGCGCGGCGAGAACTGAGTTTGCTTTATGATGCCCAAATGCCGGCGATTATCTCTGAGATATTTGAGGCGATTAATATTGGTGATTTCCTAATTCGCATCAACAACCGCAAGATTTTGACGGGTTTCTTCCAGTCTGTGGGTATTGCAGCAGATAAAATTAAAACCTGCGTTACCATAGTTGATACCCTAGAGAAAGTGGGTGAAACAAAAGTTAAACAACGTTTGCAACAAGAAGGGGTATCCCCAGAGCAGACTGAAAAAATCATTGATTTTATTGAGATTGATGGCAATGTTGACAATGTATTAGATAAGCTCAAGCATCTGAGTCAAAATATCCCTGAATCTGAGCAATTTAGTTTGGGAGTAACGGAACTAGAAACGGTAATTGCTGGGGTACGGAATTTAGGGGTTGCTGAGAATCGCTTCACCGTTGACTTATCAATTGCCAGGGGACTGGATTATTATACGGGTACAGTTTATGAAACCACCCTCCTGGGACATGAAGCCTTGGGTAGTATTTGTTCTGGGGGTAGATATGAGGAACTGGTAGGAACATTTTTAGGGGAAAAAATGCCGGGAGTGGGTATTTCCATCGGTTTAACTCGGTTAATGAGCCGCTTACTCAAAGCTGGGATTTTAAATTCCCTCTCCCCCACACCAGCCCAGGTAATGGTGGTGAATATGCAAGAGGATTTAATGCCTCTTTATCTAAATGTGTCGCAAAAGCTACGTCAAGCGGGATTGAAGGTGGTGACTAGCTTTGACAAGCGCAATTTGGGTAAACAATTGCAATTAGCTGATAAACAGGGAATTAGATTTTGTGTGATTATTGGTTCTGAAGAAGCAGCAGCACAGAAGTCTTCCTTAAAAGATTTGTCTACCAGGGAGCAAGTAGAAGTAACTTGGGATAATTTAGCTGAAGAAATTAACCAGCGAATCCACAACCCCTGACTATGATGAATTGCGGATGTGAGCGATCCCCGACTTCTATCGTAGGAATTGCTACAATGTGCAGAGATTGATTCAGAAGTCGGGGATCTTTTACCGGGTGAGCGAAATAAGTAATAAGTAATAAGTAATAAGTATCTTGCCTCTCCCACATATTTTTTCATTCACCCTATTTTACCTAATCTTCATAACCAATGTGGTGTCCAATTGAAAATCCAAAATTGAATGACACAAGCACTACCCAAACTAATAACTTTTGCTGAATTTATTGATTGGTATCCCAACACAGGGATACGTTACGAATTACATAATGGGGTAATTGTTGAAATGCCACCTCCAACGGGCGACCATGAAAAAGTTGTGGGGTTTATAGCCCGTAAACTAACCGTGGAATTTGACCGATTCAACCGAGCCTACACCATACCAAAAACTGCCTTTGTTAAGCCTGACGTGGCTGATTCTGCTTACTTACCTGATGTTTTGCTCTTAAATCTGGACAACTTAAACAATGAACCATTGTGGAACAAACAATCAACAGTGACCCAAGCTGCATCAGTTCCATTGGTAGTTGAAGTAGTAAGTACCAACTGGCGGGATGATTATTACAAAAAATTTGCTGATTATGAGGAGATGGGAATCTTAGAATACTGGATTGCTGATTATGCTGCTTTAGGAGGAAACAAATTTATTGGCGACCCCAAACAACCTACAATTTTTGTATGTGAACTTGTTAACGGTGAATATCAAATGCATAAATTCCAAGGGGACAGTCTAATTATTTCCCCAACTTTTCCTCAGTTAAACCTAACTGCTCAACAGATTTTTGATGCAGCACTTTAGGGGAAACACCAGTTGAGTAACCTAGAAAAACCCGAAGATATGAACACATGAATGAAGATTCCCAAGCATTTAATATATCAGGTGCAGAACTAACTGATGACTGTTTCTACGAACCCGTAAAAGAAGATTGGGGTGGAGATGGTAGAGGACGGATGAACCTTTCCGGAAGGCACACGGCAATTTCTCAGGAGTACGCACCTCGTCAGTATCAGTTCTTTGATACCAACACTGTTTTAGAATCACAATGGCAAATTAGGGGTATACCAGAAAACTTAGTATTAGGAAAAAAGCGATCGCTCACATGGCATGATTGTGGTGCATCAACTAGCAAAGTCCTTTTATCTCCAGATTTTCACATACCTCCTGGTGTATTTACTACGGATTTAGAAATATTTGTTCTCAGTGGTTGTATCCAAATCGGTGATTGGAAGTTAAGTAAGCATGGCTACTCATTTATTCCCGCAGGGGTGAAATTTGATAATTGGCAAGTAGTAGGTGAGGGAAAAGTAGAAATTCTCTGGATGGAAAATGGTCCGGGAAAATTAGAGTATCAAGATGTCGATCGCGATTTACCCAATGCCAGGATGAATGAATTTATACCCGCATTAGATAGTAAGATATTGCCTTGGGGTAGGACAGATACAGTTCAATTTGTCCAATCTCAGAAAAAATGGCTGAGGAAGGATAGTAATGGGGGTGGAGTTTGGTTATTGGCAGTTCTGCCCCATTATGACGGTCGATACGCCATGATTCAGTCTTATAATGAGGAATCTTACGTTTTAAGTGGATATTGTGATGTAGGAAATTACCGTTTTGCTCAACACCATTTTGGCTATTGTCCCAGCTTTAACACTGTTCCCTGGCATAGAACGGATGATGGTGGGTTATTCTTCGTGCGAATGGATCGAGATTTGTCAAAAGCGGGAACTGTTTTGTCATATCCACATGAATCATCCTAACTTTAAGTTATTTTGGCAATATCTTGGTACAGGACAAAAAACGTGTAAACAAGCCAAGAAAAGGGTTTCATAGAAATAAAGCTTGATTTACGAACAAAATGCGATCGCAATTTGTAATTGACTTCACCCGTATCAAACAGTTAAATTACCAGGACGAGGTAGTTAGCACAAATACATTGTAGTGGTGCAAGGCTTGTGCCCTTGTCATTGGTAAAATTATTTTTATAAATTACCTAATAGCCGATCAAAACAACAAGCGATATTCAACAACCAATGGCAACTCAAAAAGTCACGGTTGAACTACCACAAGCAATTTTTCAACAATTGACTCGAATTGCTTGGGCAACCAAACAACCTTTAGAAGTTTTAATTACTCAAAGTATTGTTAGCAATTTACCACCCACACCAGACAATGCTCCTGTAGAAATTCAGGCGGAGCTTTTGCAAATGCAAACTTGGGATGATAATGAATTGTTGGCAATAGCTAAAAGTAAGATATCTACCCAGCAACAGCAACGTCACATAGAGTTATTAGAGAAAAATCAAAGTGAATTAACTCCTGACGAGCGTCAAGAGCTTTGCTCTGTGAGACTAGAAGCAGACCGTTTAATGTTACAGAAAGCTTATGCTTGGTCAGTTTTGCGTTGGAGAGGACACAAAATACCAGCTTTAAGTGAACTGCCTGAATAAATTATAATATGTTAAAAAGTAAAAAGATAAAAGTAAAAAGTAAAAAGATAATCCCCATAAATAAATTGAAGGGATAAGATTACGGACGTATTGTTTCTTGCACTACCTGTATCGAAACAAATGTTTTTACTTCGTTCCATAAATAAATTTAGGGGCTTGGTGACCATTTTTCTTTTTCTTTACTTTTGCCTTTTTACTTTTTAC
>JASJDS010000154.1 GCA_030065055.1 Calothrix sp. MO_192.B10 | reverse complement strand
GTGGGTTGACCATTGCCGGAACTCGCATCACCTTGTATGACGTGATGGATTATCTCAAAGCTCAGTACCCACCCAAGTTTATTCGTGATGCGTTCAATCTTACGGATGCTCAAATTCATGCTGCCCTTGCTTATATTGAAGCGCATCAAACAGAAGTAGAAGCAGAGTATCAGGAAATTTTGAAAGCTGCCGAACAAACCCGGCAATTTTGGGAACAGAGGAATCGCGAACGTTTTGCTCGGATCGCTGCTACTCCCCCTCGTCCAGGCTACGAAGCGCTTAGAACTAAGCTTCAAGAACGGAGAGAGCAACGGGAAGCGAAGAAGCAATGATTGTTCTGGCTGATTACAATTTGAATCGGCAGGCAATTCTGATCTCTGGAAGTCTTGTTGTGAGTGGATTGTTAGAACTTGCTCCAATTCAATTGAGGACATTTGAAGACGTTGGCTTACCCGCAGACAGCAATGATCGAGTAGTTTGGAGATTTGCCCAAACCAACGGGATGCTCTTACTTACGGCAAACCAGAATGCCAAGAGTGAAGACTCGTTGGAACAAGTAATGCGTGAAGAAAATCAACCGACTTCATTTCCAATCATTACGATTGGTGATCCAGATCGGGTCAATGAATCTGACTATCGAGAACGTTGCGTTGAAAGGCTTGTAGAGATTGTAATCGATATTCAAGACTATATGGGAGCAGGTCGATTGTTTATTCCGTAGAGCGATCGGCTATTACCTTAGACACCGGGATGAGGTTCATACCTATCTTGCAGAACGCCAACGTCAGGCAGATATAATTCGACAGGAAGCTGAACAACGGTTTAATCCAATGGGAATACGCGATCGCCTGCTTGCTAGACGTAATCAATCCAGGTAATCCCAAATGATTCGCTTTCTGGCTGATGAAAATTTTAATATAGCGGTTTTCAGTTGAGTAGAATACAAATACGGTACAATAGTACCAGGGGTGTATCAATGATATTTTTATGAAAGCTTACGACCAAGATCTACGCCAAAAAATTATTAATGCTTTTCGTAGTAGATAAGGTTCGTATAGAGAACTTGCCAAACGTTTCCATGTAAGTCTCAGTTTTATACAAAGATTAATAGGTCGTTATTTAGATACAGGAAGTATAGAACCATTGCCACATGGAAGGGAGCTTGTGTAGTTATGGATAATTTTAGCTCTCACAAAGTAGTAGGAATTAAAGAAGCTATAGAATCTGTGGGCGCTCACCTAATTTATTTATCGCCTTATTCACCAGACTTTTATCCAATAGAAAATTTTTGGTCAAAAGTTAAAGAATTTTTACGTTCACAAGAAACCAGAATTTATTCAGATTTGGATAAAGCTATTACAGAGGCTTTTGAAACTGTCAGTTTAAGTGATATTTTGGTTGGTTTCAACACTGTGGTTACTGTATTCCATCCAATTGAAAACCGCTATATTTATCGCCTTATTCACCAGACTTTTCTCCAATAGAAAATTTTTGGTCAAAAGTTAAAGAATTTTTACGTTCACAAGAAACCAGAATTTATTCAGATTTGGATAAAGCTATTACAGAGGCTTTTGAAACTGTCAGTTTAAGTGATATTTTTGGTTGGTTTCAACACTGTGGTTACTGTATTCCATCCAATTGAAAACCGCTATATAACCCCAAGGGTTACATGGAAAATAATGATATATATTATGTATAATATCCGAATAAGGATATAAAAAAGAAGTGTTCCCTATAATCCCTATAATACGACAAGAGGTACTTGTAATGCTTGATGTACCAGGATTTAGAAAAAGATTATACGGAAAATTTCCGTATAATAAATAGTTAGGCTTGAGATAAGTTGGCTTTCTGTGGAGTTCCTTCGGATACGACATCGATAATGGGTGCTGCGACAGCTTGATCACAAGGCTAAGCAATCAAGCAGAGCTGCACGTTTGTTAAGTTAGCAATTCCAATAGAACTATTGTTGAATTATCACTGAGGAAACAATTATGTTTAAAACCATTGACTCCAAAACTCTCGAAAAAGCTGCCTTGACAATGGACAATGTTACCTTACATCAGCTCTTCGATCCCATTGCCAATGCCAAGATTATCTCCAAGGCAGAGTGCGACGGGATTTGCAATGAGATCCACGCATTGTTTAAACTCATCCAAAATAATCAATTGTCCGATGAGGAATTTTGGAGTGACTTCCAGAAGCAATTTGGCTTTGCGAACCTTGAGGAAGGGGTGACACCCATCAACGCAGCGAACTTATGTCCAGAGCCTATTGCATTGCTGAATACGGCCAATAAGCTGCGTCTGGCCTATAACAACAATGTGGCTCAACAGACTCGAATGGCAGAGGGGGAACGGGTAGAACAGCTCCAACAGGCACGCAAACTTCTGGCTCAGGGGGTCGGCCTTAACCCGGAGGTCAAAGAGGAGGTGGAGAGTGTTGCCATGGTACGTAATGCTAGCGAAGCTAATAATGCCATAAGTTGTGGTTTTCGCAACTGGTCTCTGGGTGAGCGCGACAATGTTGTCTTGTGGGTTGAGAACCATCCTACCAATCTAGAGGCATGGCGACTCCGCTCCAACTGGAATAATTCTGATGGTCTGTTTGACATTATTGAGGTAAACTTTGACCCTAACGCTTCAGATGAGGAGATTACACGAGCCTTTACTGAGCAAATTAACGCTCGAACTCGCTTTTGCTCCTACTCCAAGACCTCAAATGGTAGCGGTTTTCGCATTCCCGATTCGGTAACCCAGGGAATTTGGGACCATGTCCAGGCGCATCAATATGACTGCCACATCCATATTGACGGAACTATGGTCTGGGGAGCGGAGTCCGTGAATCTAACCACCCCCTACTGCCACAGCTTTGTATCTAGTGCACACAAGTGGTTCCTTGGCCCGAAGGAAACGGGAATGTTTTGGATGTCGAAGGATAAGGTGCAAAACTTTACGCCGAGCATCTTCGCCTACGATTACAAAATCATGATTGTTAAGACATGGGAGGACATGCCCGACACGGCACTTCGCTTTGAACTGCTCGGTCAACGCGACGATGTGAATCTCATTATCTTGGCCTGTACTCAAATGATGTGGACAGCGCTGCAAACTCGTCATCCTTATCAGCGGATTGCTGAGCTTGGAACCTACTTGATTGAGGGTCTGGAGAAAAGAAACCCGAATCGATGGCAGTTCGTTACTCCCCTCGATGCAGCTCGAAGACGGGGGGTTATCCGGATTAATGCACCCATAGAAAATCGACCTCAAAATCTGTACAATTGGCTTTATGAAGCATCTGATTACCGTATTGCTGGATCAGGTGACGATAAGACTTTCCGGCTTTGTCCTCATATCTATAATACGAAAGCGGATATTGATCGGGCGATCGAAGGCATGAATGTTTGGTATGAACTAAGCACATAATGGGTGCGATCTAACCCCATTTTTTGTCCGAGTGCGATCTTCGATCTGGAAAGTTCTGTGTCGATCAGGATTGAAGGCCCGATCGGGAATTCTGAATTATGCTCTTAGCGGTTGAGTGGTTGTAGGTGCTTCTGTGGCGCCTAACTTCCAGTGCGAGCAGTGCTCTTGTAGGGTACGTTAACGCAGTGTAACGCACCATTAAGATGTCTGCTGTCGATCGACATTTGAGTCTTGCGTTGTGTGAAGTTTGCTTGTTTGGGTTGGGAGCGATCATTTAAGGTGAGTAAGGTCTGAGTTTTAGGCGTACGGCATTTTGTCGCTTCTAACACGGCGTCGCACCAGACGGACTGGCGATCGCTTGGTTATTAGTCAAAGATCCGTACCGCTGGTGGACTTGACCGTTAAACATCTTTGAGAAAAACGATCGCTCGATATCCAAACAAAAAAATCAATACTTATATACATAGCAAGAAAACAATTATACTTAACTACTTACCTTGGATTTCTTTAACTGCGATCGCAAGTCAGGGTTGGCTTGATATTGTCTCGATTCAGTTTGTCATATTTGCAAAAATGGATTTATCGATAGAATGATTCTGGGATAACATAAGGTCAGGTTATATTTTTTGGCGAAACAGCTATGACTTCAGCATCGAATGGGCAAGCCTCAATTATTCGTACTGAACGTGGATTAACAATCGCGGGTACACGTATCACCCTTTACGATGTCATGGATCATCTTGCGGCTGGTTGGACACCCAAGCTAATTCTAAATTGGCTCCCTTTGACAGAGGAGCAACTTCAAGCGGCACTATCCTACATTGATACTAACCGTACTGCGGTAGAAGCAGAATATCAAGCTGTTTTGCAAGCAACCCAAGAGATGCGTGAGTATTGGGAAGAGAAAAATAGGGAGCGTTTAGCTCAAATTGCTAAGTTGCCTCCAAAGCCAGGACAAGAAGAAGTTTATGCTAAACTCCAAACCTGGAAAGCAAAGCTTGGGCTGACTGCATGATTGTTTTGGTTGATTATAATTTGACAGGTTATGTCGTTTTATTTCAAGGCACTCTAGCTGCTGAAGGTTGGTTAGATCTTCTCTCAATTCGTTTCGTGACACTGCAAGAGGCTGGGCTGGCTGCTGATACTAATGATCGGATCATCTGGCGGTTCGCGCAATCAAATCAAATGCTTCTGTTGACTGCGAATCGAAACGCCAAAGGAGAGGATTCATTGGAACAAATTATCCGTGAAGAAGCTACTTCTATATCTCTACCCGTGATTACGATTGGAAATCTGGAGCGATTGGTTGAACGAGAATATCGAGAGCAATGTAGCGCACGCCTAGCTGATATTGTATTTTCGATTGAAAACTACCTAGGTGTTAGTCGTCTATTCATTCCATAATATGTTGGCTCTAGTACTTTGTCCCATTAATTTTGACGAGTCGCGGGTGCGAACGATCCCCGACTTCTATCCTAGGAATTGCTACAATATGCAGATATTGATTCAGAAGTCGGGGATCACCTTAACTAGCCATCAGAACTTAGGTGATTTACCGGACATCAAATCACGCCCGAATCACAGTAATCGCACGTTGATTTTCCGTCACCACAACCTGGGTGGATAAACGTTCTTCCATTGGTAGGGCAGCCTTACGCCTATCAAATACAAATAACCAACCAAAATCCAACCCCAAACGCCCCAAATAGGATTCTAGTTGCTCAATACCCTCAGTTTGGGGGTCACGCTTTTTCTCCCGCCATACTTTTAACTCGATCCCTAAAGTTACATCTTTGTAACGCAGACATAAATCCATTCTGTCACTACCAATTGCATATTCCCGCTCCAGGGTTCCGCCACCATTGACAACACGATGTAAGAAAGCCATTAATACGATGTGGGGGGCGATTTCATGGTAGCTAGTGCTTCTTAATAATGGTTCTCCGTGCTGTCTCCAAAACTTGATAAATGCTTCTAGCAATGCATCTATATTTAACTCCCCTTCCGGGGTTAACCAAGTCAGTGCAATCACTGGTAGGGAAGCCATTGGTGTCACCGTTAATACCCTGGGTAAAACTTCCCGATAAATTGGATTAGCAATGGTTAATCCACCCTGGGGATGCATTTTACATAAACCCAAGTCAATCACAAATTGAATATCATCGTTGGGTATATCCCCCAATTCCAAACCTGCTAACATCGGCTCGATAATCGCTTTTATCCTTGGTTCCCGTAAGCGTTCAGCTAAACTATCAAGATGAGTATCTTGACGGGCAATTAATATTTCCTTTGCCTGTAAAATATGTTCTTTGGTAATAGCAATACTTCTATCCTTAACCATTTTTTCCACAACTTCTTTAGCAAGAGCATTAACTAACCAAGGTTGTCCTTGGGTTAAATCAAAGGCTGTTGCTGTGGCTGATTTTGTGAAAATTTGTCCTGTTTCTTCTGTATGTTGTTGGTATAGTTCTGCAACTTCTGCGGCATTAAAATTTCTCAGGGTAATGGAGGTAACTTTAATATTAAAAGGACTGGCTGTGTTTAATCTTTCACTACCACCCGATGCAACCTTGTAGTCCCGCACATCCCGTAAACCAATTAATCCTACGGATGAGGGAAAATTTTCTGGACGACTGCGATAACCATCACGTAACTGTCGTAAAACTGAAATTAGTGTTTGGTCTTGTAGGGAATCAATTTCATCAATAAACAATATTAATGGACGTTTGATAGCTCGTGACCAAGCTCTTAAATTTTTCTTAATTCTTTGCCCAGGAATATCATAAATCCAAGCAGGTGGCTGTAGTTCTTTTGGTAGGTCATCTTCAAGAGTATCCCGCCAAGTTCCCAAAATCGCCACTTCTGCTGCACCTAGGTCATGATTAAAAGCACTTCCCACTTCCACTGATACTACTACTGCTGCATAACGTCCAGTTGCGGTAAGTTGCTGCGCTAGGGCTAACATTGCCGTTGTTTTCCCCGTTTGTCGCGGTGCGTGAACTACAAAATAACTACGCTGTTGGATTAACTCCTCCAAATCTGGTAATCGTGTTGTTGGAGATAGCATGTAGTGGATATCGTCTTGACAAGGACCAGCAATGTTAAACCAGCGAGACATGGGATGTTGCAGTTAGCGGACACTTTGAGTTTAGACGATTTTGGGGTTGGGGATTTTTGTTTGTTTAAGCATCGGGTATAATTTATACCACCTAGTCCCTAATAGAGACGTAACCACAGTTTTGTCTATCAGTGTTTAAGGGATAGTTATGTTGCCTTATTAGCCGATTGTAGTGGTAGCTTATGAGTTTTTTTGGTGTCTAAAATATAGTCTTTTCATGGTAAGTCCTGAACCAACGAAAATACCTTACTTTTTCCACAGACTTATTATCAATAGCTTAAAGCTAATGATATCTTTTCCGTCTGCATTGGAATTATTCAACATAGAAGTCAAAAAAAACTCTGCGTCTCTCCGCGCTTATCTTCGCGCTCTTCTGGGTTGAAAAAATATATCATTCCGATGCCAACGGATTTGATATGACAATAGCGAACGAAAAAATCAGGGCTTGGGAAAACGTTAAAATCGCCTTTTCCACATCCCGTGAAAAGTCAGCTAAAATATAAGAGTTGAGTTTCAGAGGGAGTTGAACCTAAAAATATGGGAAACGCTCAAGATACCAAAGATCAGTTTGTCGTAGAAAAGTCTGACCTATCTTTCAAGACTTGGTTGGCAAAACCATATATTTCTGATGAGCTTCGCCAGCAATTGTTGAAGTCGAATGTCTTGCTCTTACCTCAAGAGAACTTCAGAGAAGGTACTGGAATTATTTTTCCAATAGGGACAGACGAAATCTTTAGTGATTTAAGAGAAAATGCGCCAGATGATGTTTGTATTGACATTCTGATTGAGGATAGTGATTATAAAGAAATTGCACTTTTTAGTGATCCTCTCATTATATTAGGTGGTTTTATTGTAACATCTATAGTTGCTCCAATTTTTGTCAATCTACTATCGGATTATTTAATTAAGAAGAGACTGATACAAAAGACAGCTAGTCAAATAAGGATAGAAATTTTGGTTGAGGGTAACAAAGAAACAACTCGTGTGTTTTATGAAGGTTCTGTTTCAGATTTCTACAAAACTGTTTACCCTGTGGTTGAATCAATTAGCTTGCAGTCAAAAGAATTGAAAGAACTACCTTCTAATGGCAATGAGTAAGTTCAGTCAATTAAGTGAAATTAGAAATGAGCTAAAAAATGATTTACTCCCAAGTCTCGACGGGCAGGAACTAGAAATTGTTTTAGTGAAATTGACAGAATTGAAGAGCTATTTTGTTGCTGAAAATGATCAAAAAACTTTGAAAGAGATTTGGTGTCTTGAGAAAATTATAGCTATCAATAAGATATATTTACTTGCCTTCAATCAACTGAAATCAAGACAATATTATGAAGCGTGGTGTTCTCTGGAGAACATAGAAATTGCTTTAAGCCAGCTTTCTAGGCATTTTAACACCGAGGATGAATTTTTTTTTCTAGTAGCTTTTATCGGACAGCATAGTCTTCAGTACCAGTCCTTGTTTCCGTATAGCACCTTTGTCAGTCCTGAGTTCACAGTAAAAGCTAAGACTTGTAGTATCTGCAATAAAACTAGTTCGATTCGCCATCCTTGTGGACATAAGAATGGTGAAATTTATGATGGAGAAATGTGTTATCAGATATGGGACGGGATCGAGTATGTGTTATTCGCTCTGGTTAAATCTCCTGTACAGAAGTTTGGCGTGACTTTTTTATCTGATCCTGAAACTGAAGAAAAGGTTGATCACTATGACTATAGCCTCCTTGAGTATCTCATGAGTTGCTTACAGTCCCCTTTCCACTCCTGGGGAATCAGTTGGACAAAGATAAGGCATCCTCACTCTAATTATCTTCATCTTAGTCCTAGTGATGATTGTCCCTGCGAATCAGGTGAGAAATACAGTCATTGCTGTTTGTCAAAACCAGGTGTTCTTCGACCACACTGCCAATTTGCTTTATCAGTACCACCACCCAAAGAGGTAGAAGTAGTTAAGTACCCAGAGCCAACTTCAGGGAAAAAGGTTAAAACATCAGTTCCAGCTAAAGTCTATATGTTGATCGCCAAACTCTCAGACTATTTAGTTCAAACTCCTAAAGGTGACTTTGTTAAAATTAAGCTTTAAATCTAGAAAAATTGACGGTGGTATAACAATTGCGGTGCAGCGGATTGACCGTAGCCGCTTTACTGAATTGCAAAGTTTCTGGCAACCGCTGACCGCAGCCGATTATGTCCTGATGAAGAATGCCCAATTGTATAAGCGTTTAGCTTGATGCGTTATTTGACGCTAATTGAGGTGTTAGAGCTGCATCGCAGAATTATTGAGCAATCTGGTGGAGCATCAGGTATCCGGGATATAGGCTTGCTGGAGTCAGTGATAGCCCAGCCCCGAATGACATTTAGCAAAGAAGACCTGTACCCAAGTTTGCTTGAGAAAGCAGTCGCATTAGGGTTTTCGATTCAATTATAAACATCTCTACGATGTCCAACCTTATGAATAGTCATAATCTGCATTTCAGTATCAAATGAGTAAATAACTCGGTAATCGCCAACTCTAAGTTTAAAAAGCCCGCTCAAATCGGCACTTAAAGGTTGAGGAGTTACATCGTCAAAATTTTCGGACAGCCAACGAATTTTTCGCAGGATACGCTCTTGAATAATTGATGTAAGCTCTTCCAAACTATCCATTCCTGTCGGGGTAAATTCAACGTTGTAGCTCACTACCAAGCCAGTCCAAGTTTTCTTGCCACTTCTTCAGCCGAAACTCCCCGCTCTCCAGCTTGAGTCCTTTTCAGAGAAGCTATCAGTTGTTGCTTCACTTCTGGTTTTAGTTCCTTGCCCTCGTCAGGGTCAGTTAATAGAGTTTGAAGCGTTTCAGCAACAGTTTCCTGGATCAAAAGCTTAAGCTCTTCAATCGTTAAATCCTTGACTTGCATATATCGTTGGAAAGTAATGGACTCCTTTATTATGACACCATCGGAGGCGATCGCCGCAGGCTAATGGGAATGTTAAACATCTTTGAGAAAAACGATCACTCAATTTCCAAACAAAGAAATCAATACTTCTATTTAATAAGTTCGTCCACCCTATAGAAGACAGATATATTACCCCTAGAGAAGCTGCAGTATTACAAGACTTTCCTTTGGATTATGAATTTAAAGGAACTTTAGGGCAAGTTCAAAAGCAAATTGGTAATGCTGTTCCTGTTGGTTTAGCCAAAGCATTGGCAAAAGAAGTATCAAAATACTTTGAACGCCAAAACAAAGGTGGAAAATTAATAATCGCATCATATTTTACCGGTGCTGGAGGGCTAGACTTAGGCTTTGAGCAAGCCTCAGATGAGCTAATTCAATTTGAAACTGCATTTTCAACAGACATAGAAAAGTGGGCTGAAGATACTGTAAAACACAATAGACCTGAATGGAATTTTCATAGGGAAGATATTACTCAACTAGAACCATCAACGGTTAAAAAAATAATTGGACGTGACCCTGACATAATTATTGGTGGTCCACCTTGTCAGCCGTTTAGTGTTGCTGGCAAGCAGAAAGCAACAAAAGACCCCCTTGGCGTTCTTTATAGAGATTACATTAGGCATATTGAAGCCTTGAAGCCAGAAATTGTTGTGATGGAGAATGTTTACGGATTGGCGCAAGTCAAAAGTGCCAATATGATCGAGGAAATATATAAGTCCTTTGAAGATATTGGGTACGATGTAACACACCGAGAACTCATGGCAGCCGATTATGGCGTACCTCAGAAAAGACGCAGGCTATTTTTTGTGGCAGCAAAAAATCTGCACTATTTTCAATACCCACAGCCAACACATTGTGAAACAGAAAATCTTTTAGATTTACCTATTTATAGAGGTGCTGGCGAAGCGTTGCTAAAACTTCCGAAAGCAATTGTCCGGGGGAATCAAGCGCGTAACAAGGCGCTGCACTCGGACGGCAATTCCGCTGCGCTCCATTGCTGCGGGTGAGCTTGGTCGTTAAAAATCTTTGAGAAAAACGATCGCTCAATTTCCAAATAAAGAAATCAATACTTATATACCCAAGCCTGTCTGTAATGATTTAATCTTAAATATTATTATTCCAGTATTTATATGGATAAAAATACCGCTTTATACTTATATAAAAAGAAAATAATTATACTTAATTACTTGTGTTGGACTTCCTTAACTGCGATTAACGGCGATCGCTAATATGGTGCGATCATCTCATAGAATTGAGCGTACAATGGGGAGGCGTATCCTCTGAAGCAAGCATTATGTTACTCAGCGAACTGTTGCCCACCGTTAATCGGTTATCCCATCAAGATAAGCTTCGACTGATTCACTTTCTCCTCCTCGCAGTTGCCAAGGAAGAAGGGTGCAACCTAGAACCAGATAGAGAAGTTGACCCGGTGAATGCGCTGATCCAACAACTCGCATCCACCGAAGCTGTAGTATGGTCACCTCAAGCGGATAGCAGAGCAGTTCAAGCATTGTCGGATTTGTTGGATGCAGCAAAGGCAGAATCCAATGCTTAACGGGCAACGCTATTCATTCACTGAACTAACTGATAATTTTGGGCGATCGGTTATCATGCCCTATTTACCTTTGACTCTGACCAAATAATTACTAATTCGTAATTCGTAATTAGTAATTATTTGGTCAGGTTGGCTTAATATTGTCTCGATGCTTAATGGGTTGGGTTGAGACTGTACAGAGAGCTTGCTAATCAGTTGTGAATGTTAAACTTGACTTAGAAACTCAAGGAAAATCATTGCTATGGCTTCTATCATCATTGAGCTTTCAGACAGCCAATTCCAAGAGCTACAGGATTTAGCAAAAGCTCATGGAATTGCCCTTGAAGTCCTCTTGAGGTCAAGTCTGGAGGATTGGCTAAATTCACAAAAAAGTGAGTTTGTTGATGCAGCCGATTATGTGCTGAAGAAGAATGCCCAATTGTATAAGCGTTTAGCCTGACGCTTTATTTGACGCTAATTGAGGTGTTAGCGATCGCATCGGGTAAACTAGAGCGTGAGGCATTTGTAGAATGGTTGCAACGGAACACAACTGCTAGCTAATAAGTCCTTGGAGCGGCAAAATCAATACTTATATACTCAAGTTAACCTGTAATTATTATAGTTCAGATATGATTTTTTACGTATTTATATTGAGAAAAAACCGGCTTTATATTTCAATAGCAAGAAAATAATTATACTTAACTACTTGCCTTGTACTTCCTTAACTGCGATCAGCGTACCACTCCGTGGAAGCAAGCTACGCGGAGCATGTCCCCTTGGGACTCAGCTTTACGCCAAAGGCGTATCGCTATCCAACTATCCGTTTGCACCCAGACGAAATTTGCTACTATCAAGGCAGTGAGTTTGGAAGTGTTTATGACACTAGCAATTGTGGCTGAACCTGCTCCTCTACAAGCAAATGAGGACGGTGTAATTCTGGTCGGAGATACTCGTGTCACATTGGATACTGTGGTTGCAGTCTTTAATCAGGGTGCAACAGCAGAGGAAATCGTTTACCGCTATCCATCGCTGAATCTAGCTGACGTTTATGCCACGATCGCCTTCTACCTCAAGCACCAATCGGAAGTAGAAGCCTACTTGCAGCAGCGACGGCAACAAGCACAAGAGATTCGGGCAATGAACCAAGGGAAATTCGATCCGCAAGGCTTGCGCGATCGCTTGCTTGCTCGTAAAGCAGAACAGGAAGCATGTTAAAGCTGCTGGTTGATGAGAACTTCGATAACACAATCGTTCGAGGACTGTTTCGCCGTAATCCAACGCTTGATATGGTTCCTGTGCAAGATGTGGGATTATCAGGCAAGGATGATCCAACCATCTTAGAGTGGGCTGCACAAGAAGGGCGCGTTCTACTTACTCACGATGTCGCTACAATTACTCGCTATGCTTATGATCGCGTAAGACAAGGTCAGCCCATGCCAGGAGTGATCGAAATCAGCACAGAGCTCTAATCGGGCAAGTGATTGAAGATGTTCTTGTATTGGTAGAGTGTAGTCAGGACGGAGAACTGGAAGGTCAAGTCCAGTATCTCCCATGGTGATGTGGTATAATATCAATTCTTACGTATTTATACTTAGAAAAAACCGGCTTTATATTTCAAAAACAAGAAAATAATTATACTTAACTACTTATCTTGTACTTCCTTAAATGCGATCAGCGTACCACTCCGTGGAAGCAAGCTACGCGGAGCGTGTCTTCTTGGGACTCAGCTTTACGCCAAAGGCATATCGCCAATCTCAATTTAGGGAAAAATTAGGTAATGTTTGAGAAAATCAAATAACTTTTAGCAGAGAAAAATAATCTTGATTTGCTGCCATATGGCAAATCAGAACCGCCTAATTTAAGGAAAAGCTAGGGAATCATTACGCCTATCCTGGCAAATCCCTACTATATAAGCAATTCCCCAACTTATTTCCATATAACTGCTATGGGGCCATTGTCCGCCAAGCAGGGCGTAAATTTCTAGGGGCTTGCCAGAAATGGTCACGCCCAGTTCATAATGTTTACCTGTGAAGGCTGCAAATCTGCGGACAGCCTCTTGATAAAAACTACTGTTACTATAATTTTGATGGGTGAGGTCTACGGCAAATAGACCATAAAAATAACGGGGTATACTTTGAATGGTTTCGACGAGTTGACCGAGGTTTCTGGCTAAAATTGCGTTGCGGGGTACTTCTGTTTGCCAAGCAGTATCTAATGCCCAAGATGCACAGGTGAGGTGTGAACCTCCGCAAATACCGCAGATGCGAGGTGTGGCAACTAACCCTGCTTTTGGGTCTTTCCCCCGTAAAATAACTTCAAATCCCCGGAAAAGTTCTGCTTGAGTCCAAGCATTAATTACGTACCCATCTTCTATGTCTACTCGAACATCTAAATCGCCTTCTACTCTACCAACGGGCGAAATATCTAATGTTTGAACTGCCATACTTCTTTCCTATTGTTGAGGCTGTATGCGACTTTTCTCATCCCTGTTAGGGAACTCCAAGCAATAAATTATTCCCGTCCTAGGTGATTGACTGTGGAGCATCCCTGGGAATCCTTGAATATGGACGGGCTAGAAGCCCATCCCACAATCAAAAATGGGATACTTTAAAAATTGAAAGTCCCTGATCCCTCTCCCGTTAATCTTTACAAGGAAAAAGCTAAAGGAGTCCTAATCCTCCTTTTCCAGGAGGGGACTCAAGATAAAGCTACACATTATGTGATTATTTATTTGTTAGTGGTAAGCACCTTTTGTGCCTATTACCAACTAGACGGTGAAAAATTCTTCTTCTGTCCAATCAGGAGCTGTATTTTTTGCTACTACCGTCATTAAGGCATAGTCTTTCTTGTTCGCCCCTGTGGGTAAGTCTTTGGGAGCGCCCAACACAGTTTGGGTTTTAAAGACGGTTCCTGGTTTGAGGTCATAGAAAGGAAATTCTGGTTCTGTACAACCAAGACAAGGCATCCCAGCGCGAGTTTTAGAAGAAACGCGATTCCACAATACTCGGTTACAGGAAGAATGGGTCATGGGTCCACGACAACCCAAGTCATAAAAGAGACATCCTGTGCGATCGCCAAATTGTTGGGTAGATGCTCTATAGGCAAAGTGGTCGTTACGAGTACATCCGGTTTGTGTAAAAGTACTGAAAAAGGTTTTGGGACGATGTAATTCGTCTAGGGCGATGTCTCCAATGCGTCCAGTGGCGATCGCTACTAATATTTGGGAAATCCAGTCGGGATGGGCGGGACATCCGGGAATATTAATCACTGGTAATCCCCCTTGGGAAACGAAGTCTTCCCCTAAAAAGCCCCCTTTTTGACGCTTGAGGAATTGTAAACCCTGGGATTGGCTGGGGTTTGGTTCCATTGCCGGAATTCCTCCCCAAGAGGCACAATCACCCACGGCGACGATAAATTTAGCTACTTTAGCCAAGTCACCTAACCACTGTTTCATGGGGCGATCGGCAAACCGGTTCCATTCTCCGGTACCGTCGGGGGCGTTAACTACTGTACCTTCAAATACTAGTATATCTACGGGAGTTTTTCCTAAAACGCAGTCCCATAGAAGTGTTTGTAAGTTGTTCCCTAGTTCTAATCCCAAGGATGGATGCCACAGGATATTAAAACCAAAGTCGGCAATTAAATCACAAGCTGTAGGTTCTTCGGCGTTGAGAAATGACATGGTGTCCCCGGAACAGGCACCACCTTGCAACCATAATACGTTAGTCATTCAATTTTGGATGTTGGATTGTGGATTGTGGATTGACGAGCGACCCCGCTGGGTAGCGCGAGTCGTGACTTACGTTGCAGAGCTTCATTGAATTTTTAATTTTGGTTCTTTTATGATATGCATTTTTTATAATTTTTTCTACAAATTAAATAAAACTAAAAAAATGTTATTAATATAACTTTGAAAATTAAATAAAATGTTATGCAATAACATTTTGCTTATCTCTGTTGCCATCAAATTTTTGCCGCATTAGCAGGTATATCCTCTTAAAAAATAATTGATAATTACTTTTATTATCTTCTATCGAAATATAAAACCATGAACCAAATTACGGACAAATCAAATCTCGAATGCTCTACAGGGTCTACTGTCTAGACATAATTGACAAGATTGTTATTTAAGAAATCATCAGCTAATAATGGCAATAATAAATAATGACTACTTTGATGGTAAGTATATTTATTTCTATGTAAAAAAATATCGAGTATGTAGTTACTTTAAAGATGTTGTAAATACTTGCCTTTTTGACCTAGAATTTTATCAATGGATTGTTTTATATTTAAATGTAGCTCGTGCATAAACAATTGGGAGTATTGGTTAGCATACTGAACAGAAAAACAGCCGTTCTTCTGGTTGAATCTCTGATTTTATGTTCAGCAAACAACAGCAATGCAATTGCATCAACAAAAGTAGCCGCTGTTTGGATTATTGGATGAAAAGGGTTTAGCTAACAACTCTCATGCAATCGAGTTAATGGTGTGAAAGGAGTGCTAGAGGCAGGTTTAGGGAGCGGGAACTGATTGGATTGAGAGACAGCAGCAACAGCTATCAAGTTAATTTTGAAGCTGGCTAGATGTGAAATTAAGCCAATGTTCCTCTATTTCCCATGGCATCTACCCGTTGTATGACCCTGGATTGGACGTTTAGCAGAGCGTCTATTAGTCTGGTGGGCATTTCAATTAAATTGCCTTACCTATCCTGAGGAAGAGAGTGATGAACCCTAGCATTACAGATGCAGCAGTTACGGCGGCGATGGCAGCAATTGCATCGGAGTCGGCGACAAATTCAGAAAAAATTCAGATGCTCCTTGAGATGGCGCGAGGGTTTCAGAAACAGCCCAAAAGTGCCAAGGATTTGCGTCATGCAGTGTCCCTGTATTACCGAGCTTACGACATGAGTGGTGAGGATTACCCCTTACTCAAAGCTCGTTCTCAGGTAGGGATGGCGGGTGCTTTGCAGGCGATTCCCGATGTGGATAGTGACTTACTGCTGCAAGCAAAAGTTGGTTATGAAGAGGCGCTACCAATTTTGCAACAGTTAGCTTCTCAGGAGGAAGTAGCAGAGGCAAAGATGAATTTGGGGTTGGTATTACAGTCCTTGGTACCCTTCAATTTAGCACGCATGACCGACAGCATTCAGGCTTACCAGGATGCTTTACGGGTATTTACTTGGGATAATTATCCTCAAGAGTATGCTATTTTACACAATAATATTGCGATCGCTTACCTTTCTATGCCCATGACTGGGGAGCAGCAATATTTACGCCAGGGGTTAGCTGTACAGGCTTTTGAATCAGCACTGCAACATATCAACTTAATGGAACATCCTAGGGAATATGGGATGTTGCAGAATAATTTGGGTAATGCATGGCAATATTTACCCTTAGATCATGGTGGGGATAATTGGGATAACTTGGTAAAAGCGATCGCAGCTTACAATGAAGCTTTAAAGGTGCGTAATCCCCAAGATACACCCCTAGAATACGCCAATACAATTTCTAATAAAGCCAACGCCTTATTTAACTTACCAGATGATTTGGAAAAACCGGAAATGGGAAATTCCCAAAATCTGAGGCAAACACGTACTTATTATCAACAGGCATGGACAATTTTTACCAAATATAAGCAGGTAGAGCAAGCGGAAATTGTTGCCCAAGCGATGGAAAAAGTTGAACAAGAAATAATTCATAATTCATAATTCAATTATGGCAGATACACTCACAAATTTGGTCTTTGGTGACATTAACCTGATGACAGGAATGGTATGGTTACTAATTGCGATCGTTATATCTATGATTGGTGGTGCAATTAGCGGCATGGTTATAGCTGGCGAAGAGATAGGTTATGGATTCTCTGCTATGTTAGGCAGTTTATTTGCTCCGGCTGGTATAATTCCGGCCATGATATTAGGGTTATTTATTCTCAACTTGATCAGGAGTTAGTAGGAGGAATTATGTTTGATATTGGCTGGTTTTCTGCCAAACTATTTTTGAAAGGTAAACTATTTCGTGACCCCGTAGATTTTGCCTTAAAGACTAGTATTGCTAATACTACAGGTTTATTGTTACTAGTATCACTTGCATCACTGAAATTACCACTGTGTATTCCTATTACCATCTCTAGTTTAGTGGCAGGGGCAATTATGCCATTTCTATTAAAGGACTTCAAGATGAAATAATCTGTGAGTGATTCGCACTGCTAAATTATTGATTTCTGTCAACAGCGACACTATTATCAATCTGAGAAATATAGAAAATATTACTTACCTTTGACTCATATGTCAGTGACGGTGGTTGGTGAATAATAGAAAGCACCAGCCACTAAACATCAAAAAGTAAGTACTAACTAATGACCAATCTAGAAGAATTAGTACAAGATATAGAACGCTTTGAAACAATTATTGCTGAATGGGATGAAAATCAACAGAATGTAGTAATAGGGCTAAAGCTTGCATTTAAATCATTACATTACCATGCTTTTGTCCATTTCATAGAAAATATGAAATCAGAATCAATATCATCATTGCTTGATACAGATATTGATAAAATGGTATACAAATTACTGCTTGATAATGAACTCATAGAATTGCCAAAAGAACCTCTGTTACAGCGCTTGCACCGTGTTATCGACAAGATTAGACCCTATTTGAAAAAATATCATGAAAATATCGAGTTAGTGGCTTTTAAACCACCAGATACCTTAGAAATAAGTTTGATGGGTAATGCTAGTCATGATAATTCTGTAAATTTAAATTTATTGCACAAAATCAAAAAATCCGTTCAATGTTACTGTCCAGAAATAACTAAAATTGTTGCTGTTAATCGGAAATGAAGGAACAAGTAATAAGTAATAAGTATTTTATCTTCCTTATCCTTTGGTAAACTTGCTCCAGCTATAGCAATCCTATCCTATTTGATTTGTAAAAATTGCAAGACCCAGATCCCCGACTTTTCCAAAAAGTCGGGGATCTTGTTCATTTATTCATTTGGAAAAAAGAATGGACAGATGGATGGATAGGTATAGCACTACACAATTAGGTTAGCCCTTCGACCTCGCTCAGGGCTAACGGTGAGCGAAGTCGAACCGTTAGGACATTGTTGAATGCAGCAAACCTATGAACAGTAAACTTATTACTTATTACTTATTACTTGCGCGTAGCGCTATACATGGCATCAGAGTGATATTTTTATACAGTAAAAGTTTTGGATGCCGTGCCCTGATGAAGAATGTATGTGTCGCAAACGTTATTTGAATTGGTATGATTTAGGGCTGGGGTAGTGTTAATTATTTATCCAAGGAATTTTATCAGGGGTGGAAAGTATTAATTAGTTCTTGGAGCAGCTATTGAATTCTGAAAATATATGGTATCATGGACATCGCATTTTATAAACATTAATACCGATTTTTAGGGAAGAATAATCTTATGTCTGCTAACCTGACAGACGCTTGCTTAAAGTGGTTAATGTTAACTGCCGTGGTGTTTAATTTTTCATCCACTGTGTATTTGTTATCATTTTCTCGGATTGCAGAATTGTCAACCAAAGAAAAGATAGAGCATAAAAATCAACTACTAAGTACGACAGCAACATTATTTTTGGGGTTAGCAGTCATCATCCATGCTTACTATGCAGCCAAGCGCGTGAAAGTGATGCAAGAAAGTGCTAATACTGCTAGTAAGAATATGGATATAGGGATCAGAAGCACTAGGCTAACTCAGGAAAAGCTAATTGCAGAACGCTTAAACAATGCGATCGCTGAACTAGGTGCTGATAATATTAGTACTAGAACGGGAGCAATTTATATTTTAGAGAGAGTTGCTCAGGATTCAGAGGCAGAATACTGGACGGTGATGGAGATACTCACTGCCTTTATCCGGGCAGGTGCTACCATTCATCCCCACGAATATTTATATAGTGAAGAATTAGTTAAACTACCTACTGATATTCAGGCGGCTCTGAAAGTAATTGGTAGGCGTAATGTAGAGCTAGATTCTCCACAAGAAAAATTAGATTTACGGGATATAGATATTAGGAAAGCTGATTTAAGACAAGCAAACTTCCAGGGAGTTGATTTGCGCTCATCTAACCTTTCCGGTGCAGATATGGTTGATTCTGTATTAGTAGAAGCAGATATGGAAGATAGTATATTTGCTGGAGCCAATCTAGAGGGAGCCAACTTACAATCTGCTAACTTCCACAGAGCAAATCTGTGTACAGCCAATCTGCATCGAGCTGTGGTGAAAGAGGCTAATTTGCGTTCTGCTAATCTTTCTGGTGCGAGTTTGTGTGGAGCTAATTTTACTGGTGCGAACCTCTATAAAGCGAATTTGCAACAAGCCAATCTCAAATTTGCTAACTTGTCTGGTGCTAAATTATTTCTTGTCAACTTGCAATCTGCCAATTTAAGTAAAGCTACATTAAAAGCCACGGGTTTAATTGGAGCTAATCTCAAGCAAGCAAAATTGAATGGGGCAAATCTACAACAGGCAAATCTGAATGCAGCTAAATTAGAGGAGGCTGAGGTATTTTTTGCCAATTTACATGGTGCCAGCTTTGCAGAAGCTAACCTTTGTGGTGCTAACCTGATGGGAGCGAATCTACAACAGGTAAATTTCCATGAAGCCAATCTCTGTGGTGCTAACCTCATGGGCACTAATTTATTGGGAACAGAATTGTCTGCTATCCAAAAACAAAATGCAAGTCTGGCAGGGGTAAAAAATCTGAAAATCCAGCAGATAAAAGATTGTAGGATTCGTTTGTCGGGAAATGTTGAGTTTTCCAGGAATTGGCGAAAATATGGTTAATTTATCAGTGAACTCCAAAAAATAAATTATTCTGTGGTTCAGGCATCTTGCCTGAACAGACAGGCAGGATGTCTGAACCACGCGCAGCGGCTTGCCGAAGGCTAGGGCGTGTTTTCAAACTATCGTGTAGGTTGGGTAGAACGAAACCAAACCCAACAAATGAACGAAGAATGTTGGGTTTCGTTCCTCAACCCAACCTACAACTCTTACTGCTTCGCACTCCTCTGCGTTGAAAAAATATGAAAGGGCACGGCATCCCTAAGGTTAGGGAGCAATGCAAGAATGCTGTGGGTGCCGTGCCCCTACAGGGGAATTTCTTTTTTGGTATTTCCTAGAGAAAAAACTCCAGTTCTCAAGATGGATGAGGTTTAGTTCTGGAATTTTACCTGCGTCTACGATACTAAGCTGGGATACGTCTAGTCCAAGTTCTGATTAGACGACATCTTCTACGACGACGACAGCGAAAACGACGACAGCGTTGTACCAACCATATTTTGCCTCTCCAACGTATTCTACGGATAGTACGACACTTGGTTCTATAGAAAATTTGAGGGCGACGCTGACTTTGACGTTGAGCAATCAAACTGGTTTGTGTTGTAGCATTGTCAACAAATTGTTCGCTGGTTTTAGCCGCAAATCCAGGCAAAGCACTACTGGTTAAAGTTAAGATTGCACCGGCGAAAATTATACTTACCTTGCGTTTAAGAATATTTAATTTCATTATTATCTCCTTTACAGTTATGAACTGAAATCACAATTCAGTTATGTTTTGTGGACAAATGACCTATTAAATAGAGTCATTTATATTTATGTATTCCTCTATATATTTAGATTTTTATGTAAAGTAAAATAACTAATTGTTAACTTTATTGAATACAATCGCAGTCCTTTCAACAAGGAGAATTGGACAAAGTGGGGGCAACCGTTTGGAAAATAATTTTTAGTTTTATCTGGAATGCTGTATTGAGGATTTGTAGCTCACAATAGCAACAACTGATGGGACTTTGAACAAAAAATCCAAACCTGAATTTAACTGAATTTTCCAAGTCCTAGGTTTTCCTGAACTATTGATTGAAATAATCAAACATACTTTTAACAGGGAACGGGGAATAGGGAATAGGAACTGCGTATGACCAAACAAGGCAAAAGTAAAAAGTAAAAAGGCAAAAGTAAAGAAAAAGAAAAATGGTCACCAAGCCCCTAAATTTATTTATGGAACGAAGTAAAAACATTTGTTTCGATACAGGTAGTGCAAGAAACAATACGTCCGTAATC
>JASJDS010000153.1 GCA_030065055.1 Calothrix sp. MO_192.B10 | reverse complement strand
CATAGGTCGCTGTTGGAGTTTTTTGTGGCGTATAAATTTGCGGCGGAGTTGGGAGTGTTGGCTGATGATTTTACGGAGTTGGCACAGGCACAGTCATATAGAAATAATGATGCTGCCCCAGTTGACTACACTTGGTCTGATTACTTTGATCGGCAGGTAGATGAATTTGGGAAAATTGTCCCAACTGAACCCTTAAAGGGATTTACAAGTGAGCCGTTAGAGAAACTAAGAGGAACTTTTGGGCGAACAACGTTGACAAAGGCGGTGGTAGATTTAATTTTGCCGATGTTGGGTAATTATCATTCCCTTATTAAGATTATTGAGGCAACACGGGGGAAAACTGAAGATCAGGTGGGTTGCATAGGAGGAAATGCGGCAACGCTGTTGGTGAAGATTGATAAAGCAGCGTTAGATGGAAGAGACTTAAGTCGTGCTGTAATTTTAGGCGCTGATTTTACTGATACGAGTCTGCGAGGTGTTAATTTCGCTAATGCACATCTGACTAATTCTGTTTTTACTAAAGTTTTTGGTTTTATTCTGTCAGTAGCATATAGCTCTGACGGCAAACTTTTGGCGGCAGGAGATGATGATGGTGTAGTTCGCTTATGGACAACTGGAAATAGGAGAGAACTTTGGAGTTTTCAAGAACACGCCAGTAGAGTAAATTCAGTTGCATTTAGCCCTGATGGTAGAACCCTTGCCAGTGCGAGTAATGACCAAACTATAAAATTATGGGATATCCAAACTTATAAATCATGTAAAACTTTACATGGTCACAGCAATAAGGTAAATTCTTGTATCTTCAGCCCAAATGGTCAAATTATTGCTAGTGGTAGTAGCGACCATACAGTAAAGCTATGGGATGTTAACACAGGCAAATGCCTAAAAACTTTGCGGGTTCACAAACATATAGTATTGTCCGTCGCATTCAGTCCAGATGGTCAAACTCTTGCAAGTGCTAGTGGTGATAAAACAATAAGGTTGTGGGATATTAAAACGGGTGAATGTTTGGGAAACTTGCGTGGACATACTGATTTAGTATTATCAGCTGCTTTCAGTTTAGATGGTCAAATACTTGCCAGTGCCAGTTCTGATGAAACTGTTAGATTATGGAACGTTAATACCAATGAATGTATAAATATTTTGCGTGGACATACGGGTTGGGTACGTTCAGTCGCTTTTAGCCCAGATAATTGTATTCTTGCCAGTGGCGGTAATGACCTTGCAGTCCATCTTTGGAATATTCCCACAGGAGAATGTATAAATACTTTGCATGGACATACGGGTTGGGTACGTTCAGTTACTTTTAGTCCTGATGGTCAAAAAATCGCTAGTGCAAGTTCTGACCAAAGTATTAGACTATGGAATAATAGTACTCATGAATGTATAGCGGTTTTACAAGGGCATACCAGTAGAGTAAACTCTGTTGCCTTCAGCCCTGATGGTCATACTCTCGTTAGTGGTTGTAATGACAAAACACTAAGGTTGTGGGATGTAGTTACTGGTAAATGCCTCAAAAGTTTATATGGTCATAATGGTTGGGTACGTGCAGTTGCTTTCAGCCCTGATGGTCAAATGATTGCTAGTGCTAGCAATGACCAAACTGTAAGACTATGGGATGTCCGTACTACTGTTGGTGATAACCTATCTTCGGGCATATGCCTTAAAGTCATGCAGCAACACGACAGTAGGGTGTATTCAGTTGCCTTTAGCCCGGATGGTAATATGCTTGCTAGTGGTAGTGCAGATCAAACAGTGAGGTTATGGAATGTTCTCACAGGTGAATGTCTCGCTACCTTGAAAGGGCATACCCATTGGGTACGCTCAGTTACTTTTAGTCCTGATGGGCAAATACTTGCCAGCGTCAGCAACGATGGAACAGCTAGGATATGGGATGTTCGCAATGCTAGATGCATGAATATTTTTCACGGACATGGTGATTGGATACGTTCAGTTATTTTCAGTCCTGATGGTCAATTGTTAGCTACTTCTAGTGATGATGGAACTATTAAATTATGGAATATTACTAGTGGTAAATATTTGACAGTTTTAGAAGGGCATACTGAACGTGTACGTGCAATTGCATTTAGTCCTAATGGTCAAACTCTTGCTAGTGCTAGCTCAGATTGCACGGTAAGGTTATGGGATATTGTCAAGGAACAATGTATAAACATTTTTCAAGGACATACCGATTCAGTCATGGCTGTCGCATTTAGCCCAGATGGTCAAACTCTTGCTAGTTGTGGTAAGGACGAAACGATAAAGCTTTGGAATGTTAAAACAACCTACTGCTTAAATACTTTAAAGGATAGAGCCTACGAGGGCATGAACATCACAGGCATTACAGGCTTAACTGAAGCGGAAATTGCCACACTCAAAGCATTAGGCGCGGTGGAAGGTGGCGATCGCACTTCAGCTTACCACATTTCATGAGAATTGTACGAATCATTTCCCGTGTTGACCCTAACCTATATGCTTACTGCTATAAAACATATTCAACACAAAAATTATCAGTATCTTTACGGATACAATATACCCCGATTTATGGAATACATTTTTATATCATCTGCAACTCTTACAATTCTAAATCAATACAAAGCAGTCCTATAACTTCCATCAGGGTTTTTATGAATATTTTTAAGTTGAAATCACAGGAATATGAATTTAATTCTCTTCAGAATGAATTATTGTGGAAATTAGCGACAAAAATGGCTCATGTTGCTTATTTCTGGACTGCAATGGGTATATTCGCCTTAATATCTGGAATTATTGCTTTATTTATACAAACGAAAGAGGTAAATTTACGGCAATTATTTCTAGGAATATTTATGGGTACTAGACAGTTAGACTTAGAACCTACGCTGAAGTTTGTTGTCGGCACTTTAGTCCTGTCTATGTACATTATCTTCATTGGCAGGTATACTGCTAGGGCTGCTGTTAAATTTGGGAATGTGGTAAATACTGATGGCAATGACATCACTTATTTGATGGCCGCTTTACGTAAGCTCGATCGCGTCTGTTCTCTTTACTATCAATTAGCGATTCTGCTTGTAGTTGCAATTTGGATTAATATTATTTTTACCTAGAACTAGTTAATTTTCGAGAACAAGTAATAACTACATTCTTGGTGTTTTCTTGCTGTTCAACTTGTTGGTGAATGGGAGTAATACAATAGGAAGGGAACATTCCTATCGCCTTTTGTATTTAGGAGTAATATATTTGACTATCTCTCCTAAGTAATAATTCTGGCAACTATCCCTATATCATAAATACTTGTAGTATTAACACCCTTGTAACATTCATATGACTTCCCGGATTCGCTTTTTAATGTGTGCCCCAGACCACTACGATGTGGACTATGTAATTAATCCCTGGATGGAAGGGAATATCCACAAATCGTCGCGCGATCGCGCTGTGGATCAATGGCATAAACTACACGAAACTATCAAAGAACACGCCATTGTAGATTTAGTCACACCGGAAAAAGGTTGGCCCGATATGGTATTTACCGCCAATGCTGGTTTGGTATTGGGTAAAAACGTAGTACTGAGTCGTTTTTTGCATAAAGAGCGACAGGGAGAGGAACCTTACTTCCACAAGTGGTTTGAAGAAAATGATTACACAGTTCATGTATTACCCCAAGAATTACCCTTTGAAGGTGCAGGAGACGCACTTTTAGATCGGGAAGGACGGTGGTTATGGGCTGGATATGGTTTTCGTTCGGAATTAGATTCCCATCCCTATTTAGCTAAATGGTTGGATGTTGAGGTATTGTCATTGCGATTGATTGACGATCGCTTCTATCATTTAGATACCTGTTTTTGTCCTCTCACCGATGGTTACTTACTGTATTACCCACCCGCTTTTGACTCCTACTCCAACCGCTTAATTGAAATGCGAGTCGCCCCAGAAAAGCGGATTGTAGTTTCAGAACCGGATGCAGTTAACTTTGCTTGCAATGCGGTGAATGTAGACCACATTGTGATTATGAATCAAGCATCTGACAAACTGAAAGCACAGTTAGCAGATGTTGGTTTTCAAGTAATCGAAACCCCCCTCACAGAATTTCTCAAAGCTGGTGGAGCCGCTAAATGTCTCACCCTGAGAACCACAGAGCCGGTGCGGGAAGAACTCCACGCCAATGTATTTGTGGAAAGTCGGGTTATCTTTATGAAAGGGCACTTATTGGATGCAGGTTTGATTAACCGTGCCCTAGATTTAATTGTCGATAATGGCGGTAGTTTCCAAGTCCTCAATTTTGATTTGGGAGAACAACGCCAGAGTACTTCCTCCGCAGAGGTGAAGGTTTCTGCCCCTGACCATGAAGTGATGGAAGAAATCATCTCCCAGTTAATTGATTTGGGTGCTGTAGATTTACCCAAAGATGAGCGAGATGCAAAATTGGAGCCTGTAACCCTGGCTGGGGTTGCTCCCGATGACTTCTATGTTTCTACCATTTATCCCACGGAAGTACGGATTGATGGCACATGGGTGAGGGTAGAAAAACAACGCATGGATGGAGCGATCGCAATTACCGAAACCCCCAATGGTCTTGTGGCTCAGTGTAAGTTACTGCGGGATTTAGCCATTGGAGACAAGGTAGTAGTAGATGTACAGGGTCTGCGTACCATCCGCAAACCAGAATCTAGAGAACAGCGTAATGCTCAAGAATTTAGCTTCATGTCCGCCGGGGTTTCCAGCGAACGCCGGGTAGAGTTAATAGTTGAACAAGTCGCCTGGGAACTACGTAAAATTAGGGATGCTGGTGGTAAAGTAGCTGTCACTGCCGGACCCGTAGTCATCCATACAGGCGGTGGCGAACATTTAGCCCAATTAATCAGAGAAGGATACATACAGACATTACTGGGAGGTAATGCGATCGCTGTCCATGATATAGAACAATCCCTCATGGGTACTTCCTTGGGTGTGGACATGAAGCGGGGTGTGGCTGTACGGGGCGGACACCGCCACCACTTGAAGGTGATTAATACAGTCCGCCGTTATGGTAGCATTGCCAAAGCCGTGGAAGGCGGAGCAATCAAGAGTGGGGTAATGTACGAATGTGTGAAAAATAACGTCCCCTTTGTTCTAGCTGGCTCCATTCGGGATGATGGTCCCCTACCAGACACCCAGATGGATTTGATTAAAGCCCAAGCAGAATATGCCCAACAGCTCCAAGGAGTGGAGATGATTTTAATGCTCTCATCCATGTTGCACTCCATTGGTGTGGGTAATATGACTCCTGCTGGGGTGAAAATGGTTTGTGTCGATATTAATCCAGCCGTAGTTACAAAATTAAGCGATCGCGGTTCCGTAGAATCTATGGGTGTAGTAACTGATGTGGGTTTATTCCTCAGCCTGCTAGTACAGCAATTGAATCAGTTAACTAGTCCATACACCACCAAAGTAGGCTAGTAAAATATACTGTAATACAAGTATAGAATTTTATACTTATATTACTTATCTAATTCTTCTGACTATATTTGTGATCAACCATCCTGTTGTTCAGAAATATACACATATCTTGCACCTTCTCAATAAGGGTAAGGTGGGCACTAGTACTCGACCACATTAATTTTGAAGAGTTGCGGGTGCGAGCGATCCCCGACTTCTATCCTAGGCATTGCTACAATGTGCGGATATTGATTTAGAAGTCGGGGATCTGTTCCCTAGCCATCAGAACTTATGGGACAGACCACTACATTAATTTTTCTTTTTCTAGAGTGACAAAAAAGGGTTAAAAACCTTACATTGATGATTTTTTCTGGTAGAAAGAATAGAAAAAATCAGGGATGAAACTGTTGCCTTTTCCCTACCCTCACCCAAAGACTTTTACAGCTAACGCTGCGCTACGCGAACAGCAAGCCCTATGTAAAGTTGCGCCAAATAGATTTTGTAGAGACGTTGCACTGCAACGTCTCTACAATCGATATAAATTATCTTTGTACAGAAACGGTATTAGTTTCCATAACCTTTTGATTCAGCATTTGTGTAGGCGGTTTATAACTAATTATTAAAGATAAAGCATTAGTATAACTGTTGAGCAGACTTGATTTAAATTAATTTATCTGATGTTAGATAATTAACGCATTTTAGATGTAAATAATTGGTCGCACCTGGGAATACTAACTTTAAGAACAAATCAGACAACTTACATCAAAACCAGTAACTAGTCATTTAATTTGTTTTTCTATAGGTTTAACGTGCCTAATAATCCGGATTTGCTCGTTTGTCAAACGTAGAGAATAAAACCGGAGCTATCAATATGGAAACTGGAGGAAAATCATTCAAACACACCCAGCATATTAAAGATATTCCGGAGTTATGAAGTTCCTACTTATTTTTAACACCATTATCTGCAAAATTACTTACGTAATAGTAGTGATAACAAGAAAAAACGTAGATGTCAATACTTCATACAGCTCCATCGGCGACTAGTCTTTGAAAACCGTTAAAACATCACTAATTTTTGAGATACTGATATGTTTATAGATACATTTAATGAACGGGGCAGTGGAAGATAAAACTTCTACATTTACGATTATTTTCCCACTAATCAAACCTCTCTCTATGCTAGTTTCTTGCTGTATCAATATCGGCAGACTCACAACCAATTATTTAAGTCTAGTTTTTGATTGGTGTTTGGGTAAGTGCAATACTGATAATTAAGCAACAAAAGAATTTACCTCCCTATTTTTATTCAACGTCATAGATCCTACTCCCGGCAAAAATCTAAAACTGCCTGGGGTAATGTACAGTTGAATGGCATAATTTCCACCTGCCGGGAACCCTCATCTGTATGGGTGAGGTTCAGGCAAATATAGCTATGGGGTTTGTAGGGCATTCGCTCTGCCCACTCTATAGCGACAATTCCAGGTTCCACCTCAATTCCTTCCCAGTAAGTTTCTAAGTTCAAATTTGCAACTTCCGGGGTGGCGAGGCGGTATAAATCTAGGTGATAAAGGGGAATGCGTCCTTCCGTATATTCATTAATGAGTGTGAAGGTGGGACTTACTATTGGTTCGGTGATACCTAAACCTTTACCAATGCCTTGTACTAAGGTAGTTTTTCCAGCACCCAAATCACCTTCTAACAACAGAATACTCATAGCATCAAGGTATTTACCTAAGTAAATTCCTAACCGATGGGTTGTTTCTGCATTTGCCAGTACAATTTTCATTAAGTAATAAGTAATAAGTAATAAGTAATCTAACGGGTCACAGATCCCCGACTTCTTAAAGAAGTCGGGGATCTAAACACGGGGATCCCTCACACTGCGACTCGTCAAAATTAATGGGACAAAGTACTAGTGATTTTTGATCGTCATATTTTTTTTCGATACGCCACTATACCATCGGAGTAAAACCCGGGCTAATTTTTGGGGATCGTGGCGCACGCAACCCGTTTCATCTTCATGCATGACATTGGCGATGACAGTGCGTCGTCCCAGTTTATTGATTTCTGAGCGATCGCAAAATACGGGGTGGGAGTTTTCCTGGGCATAACGGATATGGGCACGGGCAGAGGGTTGTTTTTTTTGCACTAATACAGCATTAAATAAGGGTCTACCACAAACCTTATCAATGGCTTTGATATGGTCGCTAACGGTATATCCTTGGGTTTCCCCTGGCTGAGTCATGATATTACACACATAAATCCGGGGAGCAGCAGAGGCGGCGATGGCATCGGCAATTTCTGGTACTAATAAATTAGGAATTACGCTGGTATACAGACTTCCGGGTCCCATAATAATGCAATCTGCTTCCTTGAGAGCTTTGATGGCAGCAGGTAATGCTGGAGGATTGGCAGGGGTACAGCCGATGGTGACAATATTACCCCCAGCTTCAGTAATACTGGATTCTCCCTCAATGCGGCGACCATCTGCTAACTCCGCCCACAGGCTCACATCACTGAGGGTAGCTGGTAATACCTGCCCTCTAATGGCTAAAACTTTGGAACTAGCGGCAACGGCTCTTTCTAGATCCCCAGTAATTTCACTCATTGCCGTCAAAAATAAATTACCAAAACTGTGACCCGTCAACCCATCCCCAGCACTGAAGCGATATTGAAATAATTCTGTTAATAACTTTTCCTCATCAGCCATAGCCGCCAGACAGTTGCGGATATCCCCAGGAGGCAAAACTCCAATTTCTCGCCGCAATCGCCCTGAGGAGCCTCCATCATCAGCTACGGTGACAATGGCGGTAATATTAGCACTGTAGCTTTTTAAACCTCTCAACAGTGTGGAAAGACCCGTACCCCCACCAATGACCACAATTTTGGGTCCCCGGTACAGCCGACGATGGGCCAGCAACATATCAATTATTTCTTCATCCCCTTCCGGCCGAATAACTCTAGTTATTGAACCGACTGTGCGAGTTTGTCCCCATAGTAGTAACAACAAACCACATATCATCACCAAAGGTCCACTGATGTAGTTTGGTAACAGATTGGTAATAAATCCTAACAAACCCCTCAGCAGCTGAATCATCCAAAATATGGGTGTCAGCTTAACCCAAATGGCTAATCCGAGAACGGCTAAAATTACACCCCCCACACTAATTAACAACCAGCGTTTTACCGATAAACCGGGGGACAACCATTTGAACCACTGATTGACTCGGTAAGATGTGCGACCACTGCGATCGCGGGAATGCTTCTGGAGAGCTTTCAGGGTTTGTCTGATTAAAGCAATTGACATACCTAGTTCCCTGCACTACTCACAACAATAATTAACAGCAAATTGAACCAATACTTAACTACAAGCATACCTGTGAAATTATTCAACATTGTTTTTTGTATAATTTGATGTACCCATAGTATTTTTATGCAAGTATTCTTGAATCAAGAGAGTGTTTTAACTCGCTACGCGAGAAGGAAGAAGTCAGAAGGAAGAGGGAAGAGGGTTTGAGGGGTAGAATTTCATTTTCCCAGAACAAAGTATTTTCCTGTTTCTTCCCTTCGAGCTTTTGGGTTTAAAGCTTCGACTTCCCTGTTGCTTTAATATCGAGCAAAGTCGAGATTAGCGGAGTCGAGATGTTAACTCCCCCACCTTTGATTAAAAATTTGCTGGTCTACAATTGGTGGTGGGTTTAAATCCCCCATCAATTATCCGCTCAAACCTTCTTCCTTGTTCCTCCTGACTTCGTAAATAAATTAAGTAGTTATAAACTTTTTATGAATGTAGAATATGGCATACCCTTAATTTATGCAATTGTACTTACTCCATACATATTCCACGTCCTAATCCCTATATCCTATTCTCTGTAACAGTTTTTCAAAATGTTAAGTTTTGATGTAGTTCAAATCTGATAATTTTTGATCGATATCAATAGTTAAATGTACTTAAGCATCTAATAAAATTGTCAAAAAAGCTACTGGCTATTGTTCCAATTGAACAAGCGATCGCATTAACCTTTGTTTGTTTAGGTGATAGATAACATTAATGGATTTTTTGCCTTTTCTTGAGGAACTAAGATATTCTCAACTACATTAGACTGATAAATATAGGTATAAGTTGCCAATTTGCCAAGTATTGACAATGCTTCCAGGTTGAGAACCATAAAATTGCATGGAAAAGCTAATTTTAGGATTAGATCCAGGACTAGCTATTTTAGGATTTGGAGCCATCATCAGTAAAAGCGATGGCTCTCCCACACATCAGACAACCGTGAATATGGTTGACTTTGGTATCATAAGTACCCCAGCCAAACAGGAAATGGGACAGCGCTTATGTACTTTATATGACGATTTGCATACTTTGGTGACAGAAATTAAACCAGATTTGGTGGCGATCGAGAAATTATTTTTTTACCGTATGGCTAATACCATTTTAGTAGCCCAGGCTAGGGGGGTACTGATGTTAGTATTAGCACAGCACAAATTACCCTACGTGGAGTTTACCCCCGCACAAATTAAACAGGCTTTAACGGGGTATGGGAATGCGGAAAAATACGAGGTTCAAGAAGCTGTAGCGCGGGAGTTAGATTTAGAGGAGATTCCCAAGCCAGATGATGCGGCGGATGCTTTGGCGGTGGCTTTGACGGCGTTGTTTCAAGCTTGAACTGATAGTATAGCACTACGCACTAGGGAACAGCAGGCTGTCAAAGGGTTTGCTGGATTTAGAAATGTCCGCACCCTAAATGCGTAGTGCTATAAATAATACCAATTTGAAAAAAGAATGCGACACATGATTGGCTGGTAGGGGCGGGGTTATGGTGGGATTACAGTTGGATCTGTCGCAAACATTTTTTGATTTGGTATAGCTGTTTAGGGAACACCAAAAAATAAATTATCCCTTTGTTGTGGGGTGAGCATCTTGTGGTGGGATGGGCATCTTGCCTGTCCCTAATGATTAGCGGGCAAGAAGTTTTGGGATGTTTTTTTTCTTTGTCAGTCCCTTAATTAAAAATTTTGATCAAATTAGGAATAAACAAGGGTGATTGTGTAGATAATAACTAGAAGCCGTGTTGGGAGGTAATGGATGGAACTAGATTTGAAAAAGTTTTACAAAGCCTGTAACCCTAGCAAGACCCTAGTTATCAGCAATCCTGTAGACCGGCAATATTATATAGATTTTGCTTCGGTACGGGGTGGTAAGATTATTGAAGAATTAAAAGAAAATATTACATTTTTTTCACCCAACGAACCGACATGCGAACTGTTTACAGGACATATTGGCTGTGGTAAATCTACAGAATTGTTGCGGCTGAAGGCAGAATTAGAGGACGACGGGTATCATGTAGTTTATTTTGAGTCTAGCCAAGACTTAGAATTGAGCGATGTGGACATCGCTGATGTTATGCTAGCGATCGCACGTCGAGTTAGTGAAAGTCTAGATACTTTAGAAAAGCTGGAACTGGGCGAACCCCAAGGTTTGAAAAGTTTACTCGATGGGATTGCTAAAGTTTTACAAACAGACTTGGAAATATCCGCCGAGGCATCAATTCCTGGTTTAGGGGAAATTAAGGCAGATAAAAAAGATGGAGTTTCCGTAGTAGCCTTGGGCATTGGTAAAATTACTGCCAAAGCTAAAGATAGTCCCCAACTCCGCAATAAGTTAAGGGAATATTTGGGGCCAAGAACCAAAGGGATTTTAGACGCTATTAATGGAGAGTTATTAGAACCAGGAATTAAGAAGCTTAAGCAACGGGGCAAAAAAGGACTGGTAGTAATTATTGATAATTTAGATCGGTTGGAGAATTCTCAGACATCTTTGACACACAATCAAGCAGAATATGTGTTTGTGGAACGAGGAGAACAGTTACGTCAACTCAAGTGTCATGTGGTTTACACTATGCCCCTATCCTTGAGATTTTCCAATGATATCGCCAGATTGACCCAGCGATTTATGAGTAATCCCAAAGTGCTACCAATGGTTCCTGTCCAACAACGGGATGGTAGCATACACGAACAAGGAATGTATCTACTCAAACAGATGGTCATGGTACGAGCCTACCCATACTTACTCCCAGAAGAACGTTTGGAGTTAAGTACAAAGGCTTTCGACAGTCCAGAAACTTTAGAGCGGTTATGTTTGATTAGTGGGGGTCATGTCCGCGAGTTACTAATGTTACTTTACGACTGGATTAAAAAGCAACGAAGCTTACCACTTTCCAGAAATATATTGGAAAATGTGATTAAATCCCGGTGTAATCAAATGACGTTAGCCATTACAAATGATGAGTGGCAATTGCTACGTCAAGTTGCTAAAGACAAACAAGTGCGGGGAGATGATGGCTACCGCAATTTGGTTCACAGTCGCTTCGTTTATGAGTATAGCGATGTCAACGGGTGTTGGTTTGATGTTAACCCCCTCTTGGCTGAAGCACCTGAGTTTTTAGGGGTGAAGAATGAAGAATTTAGAATTTAGAATTTAGAATTCAGAATTGAGAATTTAGAATGAGGTACTTAAAACTCTTACTCTCTGCGCCTCTGCGACTCTGCGTGAGACAACTCCCAACTCCTAATTCCTTATGAATCGGCGACAACTAATTGAAGATATTCCAGCTTATAACGAAAATTCTTGGCAGGAATTATGCTGGGCGATTGAACAAAGTTCTAGTACAGCTAATTCGACAGGAGAATTTTCCCTGATTTTGGCACATTGCAATTCAGCCAATTTGCGACGGCGATTGACGGAAAAATTGCAATCATCTTGTCCTGTGGAAATTAGGGAGATATTACTAGATCAATCTGTCACTAAGCTGTACAGAAATATTCGAGCGGAACTGGGTGATGAGCATCCCCAAGGGTTGGTGATTTCTGGGTTGGAATCATTGCAAGAAATTGATTCTGTGTTGAAAAGTGCGAACCAAGTACGGGAAGAATTCCGCAAACATTTTCCTTTTCCCGTTGTGTTATGGATGACAGATGCAGTGTTGCAAAAGCTAATTAAATTAGCTCATGATTTATACAGTTGGGCGACAATTGTTGAGTTTGCCATAGATACTGATGATTTAATTCAAGTTATTCAACAAACTGCCGATAGAGTATTCACTAAGGTATTAGATGTTGGTGCGGGGAGATTTTTACATAACACCACCTTAAATTTGGGAATTGGTTCCCCACAGCGTATTGAGTTGGAGTCAGCAAGGTTAGAGCTGCAATATCGCGGTGTGACATTACAACCAGAATTAGAAGCGGGTTTGGAGTTCGTTTTGGGTCGAGATACTGGTAATTTAGAACAGTCTTGGCGACATTACGAACGCAGTTTGGCTCTTTTGCAGCAAGCTGAGGAAGAGAGGAGCAGAGGAGACAAGGGAGAATTTGCTGTTTCATCTTCCCGACTGCCGACTGCCGACTGCCGACTGCCGACTCCCCAATTGCTAGAAAAACAAGGCTGTCTCCTATATAGTATGGGTTTGTGGTGGCGTACCTATGCTGTCTTACATCGAATGGAAGAGCAACAAGCTTGCGAACACGCGCGAGATTATTTTCGTCAATGTATAAGTGTATTTGAGCAAGCTAACCGTTCGGATTTGGTAGCCAATTTTATCAATGCTTTGGGAAGCGTACTCAAACATTTGGAAGAATGGGATGAATTAGAACCTATTGCCCATCAGGCATTAGAATTACACCAAGCCTATCCCCATGAATTTAGATTAGCCAGGGCTTATAGTTTGCTAGCTGTGCTGGATTTGGCTAAATCTGCTCCAACGGAAGCAAAGGAAAAAGCACAACAAGCACTGAAGATTTTAGATAATGCTGTATCTGCGGCTAAAAATTCGTCATCTGCACAGATAATTGCTGATTTGGACTGGGAACAATCCTATCATCGGGGTTGGTATTTGTTTACCTTAGGGGAAGCACAGTTAGCTTTGGGTGAAACAGAAGCAGCAATTAACACCTTAGAAACTGCCAAAAAGCAAACTAAACACCAGTATGACCCAGAACTTTACATTTCAATTTTATCAAAATTACATAAATGTGATTTTGAACAAGGTGAATATCTCAAGGCATTTGAAATTAAACAACAACAGCGTTCCCTAGAACAACAGTATGGTTTTCATGCTTTCATTGGTGCGGGACGTTTACAGCCAAAACAACAAGTTAGCAACCCGGCTTTACCACTAGTCAAACAACAAGGAACTATCGCCGCAGAAATTGCTGCTGCTGGGAGAGAGCAAGATATTAAACGCCTGATTAAACGCATGGGGGAGGCTTTTTATAAATTAACAATCATTCACGGACAGTCTGGTGTAGGCAAAAGTTCTATTTTGCAAGCTGGTTTAATACCTGTATTACAACATAAAACTATTGATGCTCGCGATGTTGTACCAGTTTTGCAGCAAGTTTACACCAATTGGGTGAAGGAATTAGGTAATTGTTTAAGGGATGCTATGTCTGACCTAAATACTCGAATCTATGGGGGAAGAGTGAAGACAAACTTCCCTTTGTTAGAGGGAGATGTAGGAGAAGAGTCAATTCTCAAACAATTACAAACAAGTTCCGACAATGGACTATTAACTGTTTTAATTTTCGACCAATTTGAAGAATTTTTCTTCGTTTACAAAGATTCCCAACAAAGGCTACCTTTCTACAGATTTCTCCGGGAATGTTTGGATGTTGCCAATGTGAGAGTTATTCTGTCTTTGCGGGAAGATTACTTATATTATCTCCTGGAATGTAACCAACGGCTGATTGATTTTGATGTGATTAACAATAATATTCTGGATAAAGATATTCTTTATTATATTGGGAATTTTTCACCAGAAGATACTAAATTATTAATTCACAATTTAACTGAAACCACTCAATTAGATTTAAAACCAGAGTTAATTGATGACTTAGTGGCAGACTTAGCGAGAGATTTAGGAGAAGTACGTCCCATTGAATTGCAGGTAGTGGGTACACAGCTACAAACGGAAGAAATTAGCACCCTAGAGAAATATAAAGAACGGGGACCAAAGGAAAAATTAGTAGGGAGATTTTTAGAAGAAGTTGTTAAAGATTGCGGAGAAAATAATGAGAAAATTGCTAAATCAGTATTGTATTTGCTTACAGATGAAAATAATATTCGCCCCTTGAAAACCCGTGCAGATTTGGAATCAGAGTTAAAGGAAGAATTAGATATAGAGGTAGTCTCTGAAAAATTAGATTTAGTTTTATTAATTCTGGTGCGATCGGGATTAGTATTTAAATTACCATCTGTTCCAGATGATCACTATCAATTGGTACATGATTATCTCGTTCCCTTTGTGCGAACTAAGGCATGGGAAAATGAGAAAGAGCAACGCAAACTGACGGAAGAAAAATTAAATGATGCTCTCAAGGAGCAATTAATTGCAAAAGAAAAATTAAATGATGCTCTCAAACAGCAACTTTTAGAAGCGCAGTGCGGATTACTTTGGAAAGTATCATTAGGAACTATCGCTGGGGCTTTATCAATGTTCTTACCATTTGTATTAATCCATTATAATAATGCCCATCTAATTTCCATGAGTGCTGAAGCAAAAAGTTTACTGAAATCTGATAAAAATTTAAAATCACTGGTAAAAAGTTTAAAAGCAGGGAAAAGATTGCAACAATGGTCCTCAATAGGGGTAAAGCTAGACACCAAAATGAAGGTTTTGGGCGCATTACAGGATGTAGTTTATACCATTAAAGAACGCAATACTTTAGAGGGGCATAATGACACTGTTACCAGCGTCAATTTTAGTCCTAATGGTGAGATGGTGGTTTCTGGTGATGCAAGCGGTATGTTGATAATTTGGAAAAAAAATGGTAAAGAGATTAAAAGCATTGAAGCCCATGATAACAAGATTATCAGCTTGAGCTTCAGCCCTGATAATCAAACCGTGCTTTCGGCTAGTGAGGAGGACAAAACTCTCAAATTATGGAATTTGAAAGGCGAAAAAATTGTTCAATTTAAAGGGCATGAAGAGGGAATTACTAGCTTTAGCTTTAGTCCCAGTGGTCAAAAGATCGCTTCTGGTAGTAAAGACGGTAATATAAAACTTTGGAATGTTAAAAACGGCAAAGAAATCCCTACTTTCAAAAGTAAAAAACATGGAGGGAGTATCAAGAGCATTAGTTTCAGTCCTGATGGTAAGACCATTGTTTCTGTTAGTGATGAAGGAACTGGGAAATTTTGGGATCTGAAGGGGAAAGAACTTAAAACCTGGAATGGAGTACGGAGTAAGGTAATTTTCAGACCTGATGGTAAGACCATTAATCAACAAAGAAATCAACAAAGAAATAATACATTCCTCAAACGCGCTGATGGTTCTTTACTCAAAATACTCTATTTATCTCATTCCCTAGCATTCAACGGAAGAGACATTGATGATAGTCAGACTATAAGCACTGTTAGTTTATCCAGTGAAAATATAAACGCAATAAACGCAGAATTATTACAAGATGATGGTCAGACTATAGGCACTGTTAGTTTATCCACTGAAAATCCAAACGCAATAAACGCAGAATTATTACAAATTGACACTGGAGAAAAAACTAGTTTTTTGCTCGAAGGCCACAAGAAGGAAGTCACTAGTGCTAGCCTTAGCCCTAATGGTAAGATGCTTGCCTCTGGAAGTAAAGATAAAACTGTGAAACTCTGGAGTTTGGAAAAGAAAAATTTCACAACTCCTGATGGAAGTAGAGCAGCCAAAGTGAGTTTCAATCCAAAGGGTGATAAACTTGCCTCTGTAAAGAGAGGTCAAGTACAACTCTTTCAACGTCAAGGCAATTTGACAACAAAGCTGCCAGGATATCATTCAGAAGTCAGTTTTAATCATGATAATCAAATAGTTACTGGGACTCAAGAGAGCACAGTACAAATATGGCGAAGCGATGGTACTTTTGTCAAATCTCTTGGTGGTACTAAAGCTCTTGATGATTATATTAATTGGAATTTTAGTCCTGATGGACGAACTATTGCTTTGGTAAAGAATGACAATAGTGTAAAACTATTCTCTAGTGATGATGGTAAGGCGATCGCAACTCTTAAAGGTCATAAGGATAGGGTTTATAGTATCACCTTTAGCCCAGATGGTGAAATAATTACCACTGCAAGTAAGGATAAAACTATCAAACTTTGGCGAAAGGATGGAACTCCAATCACTACTCTGAAGGACTATAAAGGTGGTGTCAAAAAAATCGGTTTCAGTCCCAATGGGAAAAATTTGGCTATTTTGGAGGGCAATAACACCGTCAATTTTCTGCGGCGGGATGGTACAAAAATTAGGACTCTCAAGTCTGATGAAGAAATGTCAGTCTATTTCAGCCCAGATGGGGAAATAGTAGCCATTGACAATCGGGTAAAAGATAAAGATAAAGAGAAAGTAGAACTATGGCGAATTGATGGCACTTTAATCAAAAAACTTGAGCCACAAGGTAACAGTAACTCAATCACATTTAAAGGTTTTACGCCTGATAGTCAAGCAATAGTCACCAACAGTGATGAAAAGGTGCAGGTTTGGAATCGTTATGGCGGTTTAATCACAAGCTTAAAAGATGTAGTAAATCCTCTGCTAAGTCCTAATTTCCAGACTTGGGCTACTGTTGAAGATAATAAGGTAAAACTCGGGAAGCTTGATGGTAATCCAATTAGAACTATTAAATTAAAAACAGAGAGAGCAAATATAAAGAAGCGGGATATTAAGTTCAGCCCAGATGGTCAAACTTTAGTTGTCAAAGTAGATCAAGAGACTGTAGAAATCTGGGGAACGGACGGCACTCTCCTCAACACTCTTCAAGGCTTTAGCGATAATAACATTGGACAAGACGATTATTTTGAGCTTAACGATCACTTGAGTTTCAGTTCAGATAGTAAAACCATAGCTATCCGCACAAATGAAAATGAAGTGCAATTGTGGGGAATTAATACCAACGGAAATACAAAAGTATCACGACTAAACACTATCACAGGAAAAGATGATTGGATTAGAGGCTTAAAGTCTATTCCTAACAGTGATAAAATAGCGATTATTGGTGGTAATCACACAGTAAAGCTCTGGCAGCTTCCTCTTGAACCAGGCAAAAAAGCACAGCTATTAGAGACCTTGCGAGATCACAAAAATTTTGTAAATAGTGTGAGTATTAGCCCCAATGGTGAGATGATTGCTTCAGCCAGTGATGACAATACTGTCAAAGTTTGGCAGCTTAATGGTAAACTAATTAAGCTAATTAAGAATTTCACTGAGCATAAAGACAAAGTCAACAGTGTAATTTTTAGCCCAGATAGTAAGCTAATTGCATCAGCCAGTGATGACAAAACCGTCAAAGTTTGGAAACCTGATGGTGGGGTAATTAAATCTTTTGAAGATCATAATAATGGTATTACTAGTGTGAGTTTTAGCCGGAATGGCAAGATGATTGTCTCAGGCAGTAAAGACAAAATTATTAAACTCTGGAGTTGGGAAAGTACAGATAGTAAACCATTAAAAAATTTTGACAATGAAGAAGATGTTACCAGTGTGAGTTTTAGTCCTGATGGCAAGATGATTGCCTCTGCTGACTCAAGAAAAGTGAAACTCTGGAGTATTGATGAGAATACTTTACCAACAACCTATGAAAAATTTGGTAACAGGGATGTGAGTTTTAGCCCAGATAGGAAGACTATGACTATTGCTGCTGGTGGGGAAAAGTACATTTCAGTTTGGAAGTTTGACCTGGATGAACTCCTGAAGCGCGGTTGCGAGAAAGCCAAGGATTATCTTAAGCATAACCCGAAAGTGAAACAGAGCGATCGCACCCTTTGCGATGACATTCTCAAACAAAAGTAAATTAACTAACCATAATAATGGGGGTTGTACTTTGAGAGTAATTTGTGGTTAAATTGCGATCGCTCACCACTAGGGCATATTGTCAAACATCCTCTGAAACTTGCATAGTTGTAGTCAGGAGAGTGTCAAGGTCTTTGATTCGGAAGATTATGACACCTTCTTTGTTGCTCTGGAGTTCGAGAGGTGAATTCACAAGGCAGTTTTGTACCACCTCCTCCTTTTCGAGAAGAGCAAGGAGAGCTGGAAATTCTGACATAAGGTGTGGTTTTTCCTTTTGTGGAACGTCTACCGTTACAGGCAAGAATAGATATTCCCACAACTTTTGTTTTAGCCGCATTACTATAGTATATTTTGGTAACTTCCTGGGAAGGTAAGGCTGTTACTGGTAGAGGAAGTGCAACCAAAGATAGTATTCCGGCAATAGTAAGGAGTTTTCCTGATTTATGATTCATGGTTTAGCGATCCTTCATTTTGTGTGTTGGAATTTGGACAAAATTTGATTTTTTGTCTTTCGTTTCCAAGTATGCTTGATTGTGGCGATGTATAGTTGAGGAAAATTCGGGAGTTGGAAAACTCTGTGAAATTCAGGTTTGGGTTTATACCGATTTAATAAATGATCGCAACACATACCTCGGTAGAGACATAGCATTGCTACGTCACCGAACAAGAATCTATTTGTCGCATTATTTTCAGGACTTACGCAATTGTCACAATTGGTGATTGGTGCATGAGGTTACAAGCCTGATTGCTACGTTCAAATATTCTCGCAGCGTCACGCAACGGCAATAATGCGGGCAGAAAACCTACACCGCATTTTGCCTTCCCTACAGAAAAAATATGCCAGTTGCGTAAGTCATAATTTTTTGAAATTGGTATTAAGTAGCCGTCATAAACTGCGTACACCAGGAAGCATGAAAAATTTATTTAATCCCTCTTGCTCCCTGCTCGGGTGCTCCCCTGCTTTTTCAAGTCAGCCCCTCATGGTCAAATCCCACAACCAAGCATGAAAATGCTTGGTGACTAACTCCTCAAGGGCGCACGCAATGCGCCCCTACAAACTCCGCGCTGACTAACTATTTTCAAGCTAGCCCCACTCTGCTCCAAGCCGAGCTTCGCGCGTCTACATGGACAATATTTTGTCCACAACCTGCAGATGAAAATAATTCCCTCACTCTGGGCGGGGAAACCCCGCCCCTACTCCTTCACTCCTTCACTCCTTCACTCCCTATTTTCTATCTAGGCGCGGTGAGGTTTTATATTTAATTTGATCCCGTGACTTAAATATAACTTTTAATTACATCCTGGCTATAATAAGTCACTCATCAGCAATTGCGTCGGCATTACATATTATTATTTTCCTAGTTCCTGTAATTCTATACGATAGAAATTCTAAGCAGTGTTAACTCCTATCCCCACAGATAGAGCTTTTTATTTTCCACTGTTAGGAGAGAGCCTTGGTAAATACATCGATTAAAACGACAAAATCACAAGAAATCTTCGCAGCAGCCCAAAACCTGATGCCAGGAGGGGTAAGCTCCCCAGTACGAGCCTTTAAATCCGTAGGCGGACAACCAATTGTCTTCGATCATGTTAAAGGTGCCTATATTTGGGATGTGGATGGCAATCAATACATCGACTATGTAGGTACTTGGGGACCAGCAATTTGCGGTCATGCCCATCCAGACGTGATTGCAGCCCTCCATGATGCTTTGGAGAAAGGTACCAGTTTTGGCGCTCCCTGTGCCCTAGAAAACGTGCTGGCGGAAATGGTAATTGCTGCCGTCCCCAGTATGGAAATGGTAAGATTTGTGAACTCCGGTACAGAAGCTTGTATGGCTGTGTTACGCCTGATGCGAGCTTTTACCAAACGGGAAAAAGTTATCAAGTTTGAGGGCTGTTACCACGGCCACGCTGATATGTTTTTAGTCAAGGCTGGTTCCGGAGTCGCCACCCTTGGTTTACCAGATTCTCCGGGAGTACCCAAATCTGTCACCAGCAATACCTTAACGGCTCCTTACAATGATTTGGAAGCGGTTAAAGCCTTATTCGAGGAAAACCCTGGGGAGATTGCTGGGGTAATTTTAGAGCCGGTGGTTGGTAATGCTGGATTTATCACCCCTGATGCTGGCTTCCTAGAAGGATTGCGGGAATTAACCCAGGAGCATGGAGCATTACTAGTATTTGATGAAGTGATGACTGGCTTCCGTATTGCCTATGGTGGTGCTCAAGAGAAGTTTGGTATCACCCCCGATTTAACCACTTTAGGTAAAATTATCGGTGGTGGTTTGCCCGTAGGAGCATATGGTGGTCGTCGTGACATCATGTCAATGGTAGCTCCCGCAGGACCAATGTACCAAGCCGGAACCCTCTCTGGTAATCCCCTGGCTATGACTGCTGGTATTAAGACCCTAGAACTGCTAAGAAAGCCTGGTACTTATGAATATCTTGACAAAATTACCAAGCAATTAGCAGATGGTTTGCTGGCGATTGCCAAAGAAACAGGTCATGAAGCTTGTGGCGGTCAAATTAGTGCTATGTTTGGCATGTTTTTCTGTCCTGGACCAGTACATAACTACGAAGATGCTAAAAAGGCAGATACCAATAAGTTCGGACGCTTCCATCGGGGAATGTTAGAACGGGGTATTTACTTGGCTCCTTCACAGTTTGAAGCAGGCTTTACCTCTTTTGCCCACACGGAAGCAGATATCCAACAAACATTGCAAGCTGCACGGGATGTAATGGCTAGTTTGTGAAGTACCTACACTGACCTTCGGTACAGTATAGGCTTCCCGTCTCATCCGCCGTTGCCACGTTAGGGACAAAGTTCGGGACTTAACCCGATGATGGTCTTACACAACGTCTCTGGTCTTGCGACCTTTATCCCCTC
>JASJDS010000028.1 GCA_030065055.1 Calothrix sp. MO_192.B10 | reverse complement strand
CGCTAAACCAATAAACTGCTGATGAGGCTGGCAGATTTTTCCGGATTTGATCAAAGCGGCACATAAATGTGCTACCTCGTTCTACATCTCCCCGCTAGAAGCACGGGAGTTTTGAACTTCGACTAGTTCTATAAGATGCTAAACCTTCCTGTCGCCCTATTGCCAAAGTTGCACCTAACGCATTTGCATCTGTAGCTGTATCAACTTGTATTAAAAATGACTGTAACAAAGCAATAGCTTCTGATGATTGCTCAGTTGTCATACGGTTACGTCGTTCAGCCACCAGTAGCACATTTGCAATTTCCAACGACCAAATTCCTGGTACAAATGCCTCACAATCGGGCATCATAGCCAGTATGGCATTAGCGTAATCGTTATTTTCATCTACCAAACACCAACTGATTGCTACAGAACAATCCAAAACAAACTGCATTAAAATCTTCGCCCCTGTTCAATCATGGAGCGGATTGAAGTTTTATCCAACGCCACTTCTCGTCGCAGTTGTTGCATTCGGGTAATTGCTTCTTGAATTGATTTTTTCGTCGTCGCCTTTCCCCAAGCGTTATAACGCACTTCATCTTCTTCTAGTGGTGCAACTTCTGCATCTGGTAACGGCTGCACCACCACCACCACCTCAACAGAAGTATCTTTTAAGTTAGTGGGGGTTTCGATTTGCAATATACCATCTGCCCCAATATGCGATTGCAATTTCATTGTCTCCATGTCTTCCTCCGGCGACTTATCGCCAATAATTCTGGGAAGTGTCTAGTAAAATTTTGACATTTTCTACTACAGCAAAGCTGCTATTGCAAAATCAATTTCCATTCTTTCTGTTGACCATTCCATAATGGTTCAGAAGTTTCTCCCACCACATAGGGCCCCCAATAACGTCGGGAACCATCTTCAGCAAAGGCGACTAATATATCCCCTTGTTTCAAAGTTAACTTTCCTTGGGATAAGGACAAAATCAAACCTTTAGTACTTCCTTCTTGAGAAGCAAAGTCCCAGTGAGCGGGAATATTATATTTTTGATTCTGATCTTTACTTAGGTTTTTTGTCCCAGAATGGCGTGGTAGTAAAACAATGCGTATGGGTATATCCGTCTTATTACTAATACGTATTTTTCCTGTATTTAAGGGTTCGCGCTCGGATTCAGGAAGTTGTGCTACCAATGTTGTGGGGGTTGGATTTGGTAGTTGAATGGGAGATTTGGTATTATTTGTTGCTGGAGACACAGATGACGATACTTGCGAGTCAGTCCCATCCGGCTCTACGGATATACTTAACTGATAGCATCCCCCAGTCAGTAGAAGCAGTCCCAAGGAAGATACTGCGATCGCAATGTGACGATACATTGACAATTTCATATTAATGGTAGTAAAAATTGAGAAGTTTGTCTTAAGGTTATAACCTCTGCTAATATCGCAAAAGCAATAAATATACATACCCCTAGATTCTGTTGACATGTGATACTGCGATCGCAATCAATCCAGCCCTTCCTTCAACTTAATCTAGGAAAATGTTAGTTATCTCAGGTATTTACCCTCATATACCTATGATGACAAAATTCCCCTATTTTGGTAGCAGCTAAAAATTTAATTTACAGTTATTTGACCAATTAAACCAAATTTAAGTCTTTAATCGTCATATTTAGCTCAAAATTAATGTAAATATTGTCAGGGAATAAATAGGTAAATGAAATTATCTGGTCATACAATTTTGATTACTGGTGGTAGTGCTGGTGTAGGACTTGCACTTACTCGAGAATTTTATAAAAGAGGTAACCGTGTGATTATCTGTGGTAGGAGTATAGAACGACTTGCTCTTGCTAAGAAAGAAATGAGTGAAATTGAGACTATTCAGTGTGATTTAGCCAAAGATGATGATATTATCAATTTGGTACAAGTGATTAATACCAAGTTTCCTGACTTGTCTATGCTGGTAAATAATGCAGGTGTGCAATTGAACTATCAGCTAACGAAAGTCGATAGGGAAAAAGCTCTCAAAGATATAGATTGGGAAGTTCAGATTAACTTTAATTCTATTGCTAAGTTAACGACTCTATGTTTACCTTTGTTACAGCAACAAAAGGAAAGCGGAATTATCAATATTTCTTCTGGTTTAGCTTTAACTCCAAAAAGTAGCGCGCCTATCTATTGTGCAACTAAAGCAGCAGTACATATCTTTAGTCAGTCTTTGCGCTATCAGATGGAATATAACGCTCCCAATATTGCAGTGTTTGAAGCGATTTTGCCCTTAGTGGACACTGACATGACTAAAGGTAGAGGAAAAGGCAAAATCAGTCCCAAACAAGTAGCTGATGAAATATTAAACGCATTAAAGAAAAATAATTACGAAATCAATGTGGGTAAAGTCAAGCTATTGGTTTGGATTAATCGCTTTGCTCCCTGGTTAGCAAAACGTATTCTCCGTGGTACTTGAAAAACAGAGGAATTATAGCACTACGTGCTAGGGAACAGGGAATAGGGAACAGGGAACAGTAAGCTATCAAAGGGTTTCCGGATTTAGAAATGTCCTAACGTATATGCGTAGTGCTATAAAATTGAATACTCAAAATTATGATGTGATTCTTGATATTAATTTTTCATATTTTTTAACCCAATATAGCACTACGCGCAAGTGAAAAATGCGATCGCAATTCCTTGTAGGTTGGGTGAAACGCAGTGGAACCCAACATAAAATATGATACAAATAGAGATTATTTAAATAACAAAATACCTAACGGGTAGGGTTAAGCTAAAAATCATCATCTTCGATCATTCCTTCTGCTAAATCCGATGTAGCCATATTATCAGTAGATTCACTAAAATCATCAGTAAAACTAACTACTTCTCCATCAAAGAATTGTGCCAAGCGTTGAGCCGCGACTGTTACTTCATCTGGCTCCCAATGACGATTTTCTCCGGGAGATGTAAGGGGGTTTTGGATGGGGGGAGGTTCTGGAGCTGGGGCTGGCTCACTAGTCTTTTTTGTAACTAAGCCATTACTGATGGGTGAAGTTGCAACTGGTTGACGTATTTCTGCAACAGGCTCTTTCGCTACTACTGGTTCTGGTGTTTGAGGAATGGTGACTGGTTGCGGTTTTGGTGTTGGAACTGAGGCATTTTGAGGTACTTCTGTGTTCTCAGAAACATGATTAGTTTGAGTTTGATTATTCTGGGGTTGATGAGCAACTAAGTTGACTTTTAATTTCTGTGGATACATTTGGGAAAATGCTCGTTCCACATCAGTCAATTTCCCCTGAGCTAGTTTTACCAGTTTTGGGGGTACTCCAACAACTGCTGCGTCCTTGTCGATACTTAATAAATACCCATGTTGTTTGAGTAAAGCTTGAGCAGGTATGGATAAATTTCCCAGAACTTGATTCCAGATTTCATCTAAGGATTGCTGGGGAGTTTGGGGAGAGTGGGAGAGTGGGGGAGTAGGGGAGTGGGGGAGTGGGGGAGTGGGGGAGTGGGAGAGTGGGGAAGTGTGGGGAGTTTGGGGAGTGGGGGAGTGGGAGAGTGGGGAAGTGTGGGGAGTTTGGGGAGTTTGGGGAGTTTGGGGAGTGGGGGAAGTTTGGGGAGTGGGGGGAGTTGAAGGATTTGTTTTGTTTACTGGTGGTTGAGTCGTTCTATTGGTAATAACTCTGGTTTGAGGTTGTGGTGTGCTTGTGTGGGCGGAAGGTAATAATCCTAATAACGTTACCTCTAGCCACAAACGAGGTTGGGTAGTGTTTTTGATTTGAACTTCGGCGGTGCGTAGATGTTCCTGTCCTAACAAGATTGTACTAGTATCTAATTGCTGGGCAAAATTAACAAGCGATCGCCATGTTTCTTCGGTACAAGCAATTAAATCCTGGCGATTGGGTGCAGCTTGAGCAATCAGTAAATCTCGGTAGAAAGCGGCGAGATTTTGCAGGATAATTAGGGGTTCCCGTCCCCGGTCTAAAATTTGTCGGATGGTATCTAAAACTGCTTCGGGATTGTCAGTAGCGATCGCATCCAATAAAGCAAGTAAGTCCCGTTCTCCCACGGAACCAACTAAATCCCAAACCTTATCTGGCGTAACTTCACCAGAAAGTAAACTCAACTGATCCAAAAGACTTTCTGCATCCCGCAGTCCTCCCTGGGCAGTTTGAGCTACCAAGGTAATGGCTTCAGTGGAAATATTAATACTTTCTTGAACAGCAATATTACTTAAATGACCTACCATATCTTGAAGAGCAATGCGGCGAAAGTCAAATCGCTGACAACGGGAAATTATGGTGGGTAGGACTCTTTGGGGATCGGTGGTGGCTAAGACAAATACGACGTGCTGGGGTGGTTCTTCTAGGGTTTTGAGGAGGGCATTGAATGCTGCGGTACTGAGCATATGGCAATTATGCAGGCAAAGCCCATTGGCAACAAAGTTATGATTATCTTCAACTTCTATATCGTAAACAGGTTCAACTGCTCCTGTTTCTACCAATTTAACTATCTCTAAATTTGTAATCCATTGAGGAAATTGAGTATTTTCGGAGATTTGCCAACCATTTTCTAGCAGTTTCTGCTGACATACCAATGTAGAAGTATTCGACTGCTTTATGAATTCGACATCGTCCATCTGTGCCAAATTTGTAAATGAGGGTTCCACATCCACATTCACAGGAGATAGTATCCTCGTTCCTTCTTTTACGTCTCTGGCTGGTATCCACCCTGTATCAGTCCTAATTAAATGATTGCCCGTACATCGAATTTCACGGTTAGTTGTCTTAATTATTAAGGTTTGTTTTGTTCCCCGATCTAAGTGACGAACAACTTTTTTGTATTCCCAGTTTCCTGTAGTGTCGTTATAACTAAGAACTTTTTTCCCTTTAATTTTGGGATCGTCAATCCGAACTGAGCCTTCACTGGTTAAAACCAGAGAATCCCCAGTTAAACACTCGTCAATCACATAAACCTTGTAGCGGCACTGTACCGGGGCAAACTGGGACTTTTCTATCACCTCCCGAATATTATCAACCCCAGTATTGCTAGCAGCATCAATTTCAATTACATCCAGGGTAGAGCTTTTAGTAATACCCACACATACATCACATTTACCACAGGGTTCGGGGGTGGGGCGGTTGCTACTCAAACAATTGAGGGATTTGGCAAGAATCCGGGCACTAGAAGTTTTCCCCGTACCTCTAGGGCCAGTAAACAAGTAGGCAGGAGCAATTCTGCCTGTGCTAATGGCATTAGTCAGGGTAGTAGCGATCGCCTCTTGTCCTACTAGTTCAGCAAAACTCTGGGGGCGATACTTGTGGTGTAGGGGTTCATAAGACATGGCTGGGAAATGTCAACCGCTGAGCGTCAGTCAAAAGTCAAAAGTCAATGTCTTTGCAAAATGGAACTGTAGCACAAGATTTAAGTTCGGGATGCAATTATTTTATATTGCAACTCCAGTTGATGGTTGTTAGTTGTTAGTTGTTAGTTGTTAGTTGTTAGTTGTTAGTTTAATTAATCACTCCTTCACTCCTTCACTCCTTCCCTCCTTCACTCCTTCCCTCCTTCCCTCCTTCCCTCCTTCACTCCTTCCCTCCTTCACTCCTTCCCTCCTTCACTCCTTCCCTCCTTCACTCCTTCCCTCCCCACACTCCCCCACTCCTGCAACAGTAAGTAATATGACGACATGAGCCTCTTGTCACCAGAGATCGCTAAAATCTTTAGGGTAATCTCAGAAATACTCATGGTGCGGTAAATGCTCAAGCGGTTGATTCAATGGATTAAAAATTTTTTCCAACGCTTGTTTGGTAAACAACAAAAAGTATCCCAGATAGAAGCTAATATCCAATCGCAACCTCCTCCATCCCTCAGCGATACGGATTTAGAGTTTCTATTTACCGAACTGTTGGAGGGAGTACATCAAGAAAGAGGACAAGCTTGGGCACTGAAGTGGTTGCAAAATCTCGAACATCGGGTTGACCAGGAACGGTGGTTACAGTGGTTAGATGGCTTTGGGGAGAGGTTAATGGCATCTTCTACCCCTAACAATGAATTAGCTGCTCGGATGGTGAAATTAGGCGAGCTAGAGGTTGGCGATGTGGGAGACTATGCCCACGATATTGGTATGGATTTGTTAACCCGCAACCAAAAGGAACCCATTTTTGAATATGAAGGACCAGATGCGGCACCGTCCCCATTCTCAGGTGATTTTGAATTGGGCGACGAAAGTGTCTTTACACAAAATACGTCCTCTAATCCCGTAATTACTACCGGGGAAGACGAACATGATAACCTCCCAGAAGGGGAATATCAAACTGTTACTTTAGATGAATTGTTTTCCATGTTGCAACAGGATCGGAATTTATGCCAGCAAATTGCCCAACAACTAGGTTTAGATACGGAAGACCCAGAAAGGATTATTCAAGGACTGATTAATCAATTTAATGAGGAAAATCAATCAAACACGGATGAATAAGGGAGTGGCAAAAAATAGGTCTTCTCCTTAACATATTCTTAATGAAGGAATATGGGCAATAGGTGGTGTAATCTTTAATATATAGGGATACGAGTTAAGTAAGTAGAAATATAGCTCACTATATGCGAGTTTAAGAATCCCCCGTCACAGCGTAGCTTGACGGTGGGAGTATGTCAAACCTGTTGTCAAATTGTCATCGGACTGGTTAAATCAATGGGTTAGGAATTATCTAACCAAAACGCCATCGCCCTAGTTATCTAACTAGTTTGGCATTATTTTTGATACATAGCGATCGCCGTCAGGCGGATGTTTTGTACCATCACCGTTAGGTGGCTCCCTGGAGGAGCATCACAAAAATCTAGGAAAATATCCCAAAGTGCAGCAGATGCTCAAGCAGCTATTGCAGTGGCTTCAACGTTTTTTTAAGTGGTTATCTGGGGGCAAATGGATTGCTTCGCGCCATGTTACGGAGAAAAAATTACTTGCTCCTCCACCAGAACTGAGTAATTCCGATCTAGAATTTTTATTTACTCAGTTACTAGAAGGTGTATATCAAGCGCGGGGACAAGAATGGGCGTTGAAATATTTGCAACGCATGGAACACCGGATAGATAATCAACGCTGGTTGGAATGGCTGAGTGGTTTTGGCGATCGCTTGTTGGCTTCTCCTGCACCTAATAGTGAGTTGGCTTCCCGATTGGTAGATTTGGGTGAGTTAGATATCGGGGAGATTAGCGAACTTGCCTATGAAATCGGCATTCAGTTGATGACTCGGAATTTGGGAGAAGAGTTTGCTGACTTCCAAATGACTGAGGATGATATTCCCCAGGATTCACCACAACAAGTTTTGGAGTATCAAGCACCCAATTATTTTGCTGGGTATGAAACTGAGGTTGAAAATCAACTAGAGCCAGGTTGGGAAGGACAAGTTGTCCACAATCAAGGGGAATTAGCTACAGATTACCAGCTCCTTGAACCCATACAACCAAGGTCATACCAAGATAATATCCCAGACATTTCATCTACACCGCCAGATTTACCCCTACCTGAGCCAGTTGCGGATACTGAAGCACAGGTGACTGGTGATTCCCAATTCACCACAATTCCCCAACCCTGGCAATATCAGGAGGATATCCTCGAAACTCCATTTGCACCCCTAGATTTACCCCCACCTCTACCAGCAGAAGTTGAGTCAGAGTCAGTTGCGGATACTGAAGCACAGGTTCTTGATGATTCCCAATTCACCACAATTCCCCAACCCTGGCAATACCAAGAGGATATCCCAGAAACTCCATCTACACCGCCAGATTTACCCCCACCTCTACCAGCAGAAGTTGAGTCAGAGTCAGTTGCGGATACTGAAGCACAGGTGACTGGTGATTCCCAATTCACCACAATTCCCCAACCGTGGCAATATCAGGAGGATATCCTAGAAACTCCACCTCTACCATCAGCAGTAGTTGCGGATACTGAAGAACAAGTTTTTACAGGTTCCCAAATCCAAGAACCCATACAACCAACTTCATATGCAGCAGATACCAGAGAAAATATATCTACACCCCCAACCACACAACTTTGGGGAGAACAAGCTGCCGATTTCCCAGTAACCATCCCTACATCTGAATCAGTGGTGGAACAAACAGAGGAAATAGAAATCTCTCCCACCACACCCCTAAATTCTAGCCACGAAAATCACGGCATTCAGGTCAGACAAACCCCAGCAGAACAAGCTACAACAGCATGGGGTGAAAATCTCCCTGGAAATCAGTTACAAGAACCCGTAGCCCATACCTTAGATGAATTATTAGTACGGTTGCAACAGAGTGCGAGCTTAGTACAACAACTGTCTTCTGGGTTACACAATCAAACCGTAGAACCACTGGAGGTAGAAGGGCAACAAACCTCCCAAAGCATGGAGGAGTCAGCTCAAAGTTGGTTTTTCCAAGGACTGCAACAAGCAAAGCAGGGTAACTTATCTGCTGCACTGTCATCCTACGAACGGGCGATCGCTCTTCAACCCCAAGCCTATGAATATTGGTTTAACACGGGTTTGACCCTATTTCACCTCGGTAATTATGAATCGGCTTTGACATCTTATCAACGGGCGATCGCTCTGAAGCCTGATTTTCCCAAGGGTTGGTATAACCAAGGCATAACTTTGGCTGCTTTGTCAAGATTAGAAGAGGCAATGGCAGCCTTCGATCAAGCGATCGCCATGAAGCCAGATTACCAAGAAGCTTGGGCAGACAGGGGTTGGGTGTTGCGGAAGTTAAAACAATACCAATCAGCGATCGCCAGTTACGATCAGGCGTTACAAATTGAACCCCAAAACCCAGAAAGCTTATGTCATCAGGGCATGGTACTGGCAGCTGCGGGAGAAACTCAAGCAGCAATTAAAAACTACGGCAAAGCATTACAACTCCTACCTACCTACGAAGAAGCTTGGTATAAATTAGGGGATGCTCTGGTACAGTTAGGGCGTTCTGAAGATGCCATCCCCTACTACGAACGGGCAATGGAACTGAACCAAGACCATTACCAAGCCTGGTCTGGTCGCGCTATGGCATTGTATAATTTGGGACGCTACAATGATGCCTTGATTAGTTGCGAAACAGCCCTGGAAATTAACCCTAAATATGGGTTGGGTTGGTATCAAAGAGGTATCATTTTATCTGGTTTGGGCAAACAGGAAGAAGCGATCGCTAGCTATAATCAGGCGATCGAAATTACACCCCAATCGGATTCGGCTTGGTTACAACGGGGCATTTCCCTGTATCAATTAGGTCAATGGTCAGAGGCAATTACCAGTTTTGACAGAGCCATTGCCATTGCTCCCCAAAACCACGAAGCTTGGTATTTTAAGGGTACAGCCCTGGATAAATTGTCACGGTGGCAAGAAGCGATCGCTGCTTACCAACGAGCCAGCGAAATCCAACCAGATTTCCACGATGTGTGGATCGACCAAGGGGTGGCTTTAATTCAATTGGGGAACCTGGAAGCAGCCATCGCCGCTTGGGACAAAGCCCTAGAATTAAAACCCGATTTCTACCTAGCTTGGTATAACCGGGGTGTAGCCTTAGATAACCTCCAACGCTACCCAGAAGCAGTATCCTCCTACGAACAAGCGGTTTACTTCCAACCCGACTTTGATTTAGCCTGGTATAATCGCGGAGTGGCATTGTTTTATTTAGGACACTTGGAAAGTGCGATCGCCTCCTATGATCGAGCCTTGGCAATCAAACCAGATTATTGGGAAGCTTGGATGAGTAGGGCTAATGCCGTGGAAAAATCCTCCCATTGCGACCCCCACCTCAGTTTTGAAAGTGATATTGCCCATAGCAATCCTGCCCTCAATCAAAGGGGTTACTACGGCAAATTGGCAACCTACGAGGAAGGGTTGAAACATATCCATCAGGACACCCATCCCGAACCTTGGGGAAGATTGCATTTAGCTATGGGTAATGCTTTATACAGTCAAGGCAGAAGAGATGGGGCATACCGGGATTATTGGATGCAAGCGGTAGCTGAATACGATTTAGCCCTATCTATCCTTACGGCAGAAGACTTTCCCCAACTGCACCTAGAAGTTTTGCAATCCCAGATTATAGCACTACTGGGCTTGGGTCAAATTCCCCAAGCACAAGAATTACACGAACAGGGGATGAATGTTTGGGGATATTTACTGGGAGATCCTCAGTTTACCGAAGCAGACAAAAAGCAGTTATCCTTAAAAGTTGCTGGCTTGGGGCAATTGGCGGTGGATTTATCCATCCAATCAGGGGAATTTGTATCAGCCTTAGAAATAGCCGAACAGGGAAAGAATGCTTGTTTAACCTGGCAATTGTACGGTTGGAATGAAGAGATTTACTCACCTACTTATAAATCCATTCAACAGTTGCTCAATTCCACCACGGCGATGGTGTACTGGCATATAAGTCCCTATGGTATGCATACATTTGTGTTGAAGCATAATTATCCAGAACCCATTCACATTTTTACTCCCATGCTCAACCCAGGGGAAAATAATCAGTTTCCCCTGCCAGAAGTAGTCCAAAGGTTAGTAGACTTGGAAGATTGGGTGCAAGATTGGGATTGGCAATACCAGGAATATCGACAAACAGCTAAGGATAAACAAAGTCAAATCACCCATTCTTGGCGCTTGTTAATGGAGCAACGCCTAGAACATCTCCGGGAAATTCTCAATATTGCCAATATAGAAGAAGAACTACAAGATATAAACCAGCTAATTTTAGTTCCCCATCAAGACTTGCATCGATTTCCCTTGCACGAACTTTTTCATGGCAATTACGTAATTACCTATTTACCCAGTACTCAAATTGGATTATTAGGTCAATCCACAGCATTTAGTATCAACCGTCAGCAATCTTTACTGAGTGTCGAATATCCCAATAGTAACGGTTATCTACCATTGCGGTTTAGCAAACTGCAAACAGAAGCTGTGAACCAAATGTTTGCCAATTGTACATCCATTGTGACTGGAGAGGCGACTAAAAATCAGTTAGAAAATGCCCTAGATAATCATCACCAGATTTTGCATTTTAATGGCTATGGCATTAACAATTTTACTAACCCCCATGAATCTGCATTACTTCTGGCTGGAGATGAGAAACTTACCTTAGTAGATATCTGCAACCATTCCCTGGCTAGTTACAAATTAGTCTGCTTGGCAGCGAATGAAACCTTTATTTCTGGAAATAACCAAACTCTGAATATTGAGTATGTGGGGTTAGCTAGCGGCTTTTTGAGTCAGGGAGTTAATTATGTCCTCGCTCCCCTGTGGACTGTGGAATCAGCCGCCAGTACTTTAGTAATTGTGGAATTTTATCGCAACTTACAACAAGGTAAGTCACCCATTCAGGCTTTAGCAACAGCTACAGGCTGGTTACGAGAAGTCACAGCCGGGGAGTTGGTACGATGGTATGAGGATTTACTTAGTGATTTAGGCAAAGAAGAGTTGAGCCAGAAAGCAGATTTAGCAACTGAATTATATAAAATTAAGCAAATGTCTGCTGACGAGCAACTTTATACCCATCCTTACTATTGGGCTGGATTTACCATTGTAGGAGACTCTGAATAAATAGGGGGAAAGGTATAAATATGGGCGTTGCTGAATTGGAGTATGAATTAAGTTCGCGCAAAGAACGCATTAGACACCGTTCGACGAAGTCGTTCTCGAAGAGTAGGTGGCTTCCCGAAGGGTAGGCGCAAAGAATCGTTCTTCAATAATCTCGAAAAATGTAAATTCATACTTCCATTCAGTGGGATCGCAATTCCCTGTAGGTTGGGTGGAACGAAGTGGAACCCAACAAATGTGAATTAAAACAGATCGCAATTCCTCGTAGGTTGGGTGAAACGAAGTGGAACCCAACAAATGTGAATTAAAACAGACATTATTTAAACTAGAAAAATATTTTCCAATTCAACCAAAAAATATCCTCTTCAAAATTTTTAGTATGAGGTGCAATTATCCCAAAATAGAATATTTCCATAATGGATTGGGCTACTTTAGATAGATTCTCCATGTTTTCCCAATATATCTGTGTTGGGTTACGCTCCGCTCCACCCAACCTACTATATTGTTCATATTGGGTAAATATAATGATGGATAACAACTTTGGCTGTTAAATATTCGACTGTTTGAAGTGGAGCAAAGAACCTATGGCGTAATATCATCGAGTCTAACGCTTGCGCTGAGGGAGAGGTTCGCACTAGCTTATCCCTGGGCGATGGACAGGAAATTGGCGGGTGTAATAATTGCGATTCCTTGATAAGTATTAAGAATTAAAAGGTCTTTGTCGCCTGTTATAATGTAGCTTGCATTTCCAGACACGGCTAATTCCAAAAATTTATTATCATCTGAATCTGAACAAATTTCCGTTTGATGAACTATATCAATAAATAAGCTTTCATTTCTAACTGCTAACAAAAATTTGAATCTATCGTTCTCTTCTAAATATTTATCAAATTTCTTTTTACTTATTCTCGATTCCAATTCTTGATAAGTTGCCTCACTCTGGAGAATTAAAAATTGGCTTATTGCTATATTGATTACTTTCCTGGGTGTTCCTTCTGGATTGAGTAAAGCACTAATAAAAACATTAGTATCTATAACCACTCGATTATGATTCATCTGCTAGAAGTTCTGTTAACTGAGCTTCTGTCAATCCTTTGTCTTGAGCTTTTTTGCCTACTCTATCCATAATTGCCAAGAGATTTTCTGAAGCTTCTTCAATCGTTAAATTAACTTCTTGTTCACCAGAAAGTCCTAACTGAGCGATAATTTTAGGAATTTCTGATACCTTAACATTTTTAAGGATTTGTTTCATTGCCTGACTTTATTATACTAAAATACTATCCTATTGTATCTTAATGGAGCGAGAAGACTCCCGATCGCTTGCGCTGACGGGAGGGGTTCTCACCACAAAATCACTAAACCTCAAACAGCGATCGGGGTTTGTAAGGCTTAATTAAATTTTCGGTTCAAAAATGAGCGAACGGACAGTCGTTTCCATCCACTACGCAAAAAGTGCCCCGTAGGTTTGAGAACCAATTACTCCGTCAGATACAAGCCCCTTGTCTTGTTGAAACTGTTTAACTACTGCTTCGGTTGTCGGACCAAAATCGCCATCAACGTTTAGACTATATCCTTGATCAACTAGCTGATGCTGAACCTTTCTTACATCTCGATCAGTGTCTCCACGCTTTAAAATATGACTGAATTTCGGTCGTAGTTCTCCATGCACCCTGACAATTGATTGTCCGGGTTTTGTGTTGTCATGAATTAATCTTGCTCCTTCTAAGCTGGCGATACGAACACATCCACGAGATGCAGGGTATTCAGGAACAGTTGGATAATAATGAAGAGCAATTCCACGGGAATCATCTTGAAAACGTGTTACCCATTTCGCTTCTGGGTACTTGCTAAAATGAGGTTCGTGGCGAATCACCGAAAATTCACCTTTTGGAGTGCAATTTGTCCCACTCCTTTTACTGGTTGTAACATGATCACAATTGACACCGGAAATACCTGCACCAGGGGTACAGTGGTAAGGACCTGTTTTTTGTGCTGCTGCATTTGGTCCTGTCCATTCAAGTGTCACTTCTTGTTCCCATAAGTCAACGATGACTTTTGATATATATGTCTGTGTCATTATGATTACTCTTGATAGCAATTATATGGTGTTGGATAATACAAAAAATTACGGACTTTACCAGTTTATTTTTATACTGCTCGCCACCTCATCCCCCAAACCGGGCTAGGGCGTGTTTTCAAACCCCAAATTAGTATCAATTGTAGGTTGGGTTTCCGAACGTAGACCCGAAGGGGCTTCTCGCAGAGTAACCCAACATTTTCCGTACACCCAGTTGGGTTTCACTTCGTTCTACCCAACCTACGAATGAGGAAAGAAAACACGCCCTAGGTTTTTGGATAACTTTCCATATAACGTAAAAAGTCAGCTTCAAGGATGGGGTGTCTGCGAGCAAAGCGATAAGAGTGTTACCCCACGACGGTGATACCACTCTCTGGGTAAACAGTCATCGGTGTCTATATGCTAATGCACATCTTCAACCTCAATGTCTGCGATAATATTATCTTCGCAGAATATGTTGACCCTCTTATACATGCTGTTCATGATAACTTTGTCGTACCGCGCCGGAATCCAGGTAACAATTTGTGGCCAAATTCCCGGCTGCTGAATCAGAACTAGATTCATCAAGAGAATTTCAGGATTGATCCCTTGTGGTACTCTTGGGTAGAGCTTTGCCACAATTCCTGGGTTACCGACTTCTACTTCGCCAACGACGTGAAAATCGTCGGGTTTAGGTGGCATCAAGTTGTTCCATGCGTACCAGTCACGGGTTGGAGCACCTTTGCACGAAACCACGCACTGTTTCTCAACGGATTTTTCGCTCATTCTTATTCTCCTTTGCAAGGTTAATACATAATGACAGCAGGCTGTTTTGGCCTAACTGTCTATTGTATTGTGAGCTACAAATCCTCAATACAGCATTCCGGATTGCACTCAAAAATTATTTTCTCATCATATCAAGTTCGCCTAATTGCTTATAATCAAAACTTTGTGTCTACTCTACGGGAAGCCACTTCCGGTGTCTAATTTACGTTAACGGGCAGATTTTTCACTACAACTCCCCTTGATTTGCATAAGTTACCCCACCTCAGAAATATAGGGAGGTAGTTGAATTAGAATTTGGACAAAATTATGTCACTAACATACACATCTCATAACTTAACATCCTTCCATAACTACACAGCTCACGAATTAAAATATGATAGCTTTGATGATTTGATCGGTGATTTAAGGCAAATAGTTGGTTTTAAGATTGATATAGTTGACGTAAATTATACTAATGGTTCTTGGTCTGCTACTTATTCTGATATACCAGGGACAACTTCTTTTATAGGTAATTGGACTCTTGATGGGTTAATGTCTCAAGCTGGCGACTTGTATTCAAGAGGTTATAGAGCTATAGACCAAGGAATAGGGGAATGGTACGATCAACCTCTTTATTTTGGCATTATGTATAATCCACCAGCTTATATATCAGATCCTTTCTCATACACTAGAGACAAGATTCAAACTCATAATATTGTTGTAGATATGGCTAATATGATTGGTCAACAAGGTCACATCTAATCAGAACTAATCATCCCAGATAAAAGATGAGTGCTTGATTTTTCTGATATTGGGTAGGGTATTTCACTATCACAATAAGGTAAAACTAACAAACAAGTAGCATGATTTTTGTTGGTTATTAAGTCTTGCTAGAAAATTGAAATACAGTGTTATGCCTTAACCCAATTCCTCTTCGTTGAATCACCATGAGAGTCGGTTTTTCGCCTCACCATAACCTATCAATAAGTCTCACATTGTAAGGAGTAAATTATAATGAAACGTCATTTTGCAATTTTGGGCGCTGCATTAACTGCAATTGTTTTAACTAGTGGTGTTGCTAGTGCTAAAGATTACTCTCAAACTAGTGAATATGCTCAACAAAAACAAAACAAGAGTATCTACCATCAAATTGCCGAACAAGCAATACGACGAAGAAATGCTAGGAGAAGAGCTAGATATAGACAATCCCAACGTCATCCCTCGGTATATATGAGAATTTATAACTATGGATTAGCTGCTAGCAATAGGTGTTCTTCTGGATATTCACAAAGCTGCTATGAATATCGTCGAGCTAATCAAACACTGAATAATTGGTGCGCTAATGGTGATTCTTATGCCTGTCGATTTAGAACAGGTTTTGATGTTAATGAGTGGACAAACATACGTGGGGGACTTGGTAATTTTTAATTAAACATAGAAGCCTGATTCACCTTTGGATCATATTTTTAGAAGAATCACGCTCTTAAAATCACCACAATTTAACGGAGATAATCATCGAGCGATCGCCTATCTTATATTATATATCCCAGGAGCGATCGCTTGCCCTACGATTTAATTTTACTCAGTCCCCACAAATATTAAAGAAATAGCAAAGCATCAACCAAACAAATTGCTTTTCCTGAAATGAGGTGAAAAAATTGGAGTAATTTATATTTCTTCAGTAAAAATACCGTCGTGATTGTATCAGCTTATTGGCAATTTGTCAAATTAGATTTTAGCAATAAACGCCAGACTGAAAGCATTAGTGTTGCACAAACTTATTTTCAAAATCAATTTACAAACAATCCTGAAATTCAGGATTCCAAGATTGTACGCCAACTTTGGCAACAAATGTGTCGGGGTGGGGAAACAAGCAGTAATGAAGAATCACACTTAGCTGAAATTTGTCTGCGCTGTTATATTTCACACCAAATAGATCGAGTTTGCTGGGATTTGGGAGTTAAGTTTGGTAATAACAAAGGTTTTAGTAATGTAGATTTACTGCCATTTGTATTACCTGATGAAGTTCTTTGGATGACTCCAAAGCAACAGAAAAAATCTGGCTATAAATCCTTAGCGACAAGTTTATTACAAACCTTTCATCCCGATAAAGGAAGGCTGAATACTTGGGTAAAACGTTATGTAAAACAGCATCCAGAATTGAAGAAATTTCTGCTTCAGCATGGGGTCTTCCTCATTAGTGACTGGGCACTTTTAAATGATACAAGTCCGCAGCAATTACAACGAATTTTTGCTGATTTTTATCATGCAGTAGATTTGGAAATTAAGCAAAGAAGGGAACTATTAATCAGTTACCATGCAGTTTATCGTCAAGAGCGTTTAAGGCAACGAATGCAAGGCATAAAATTAGCTTGTCAGCCACCAACATCTGAGCAGTTAACTCGCATTGCTGATGACCTAAAAAATCGTACTGGGAGGGTGATGAGTCATGAATTACTGTTGAGTCAGTTGCAAGGTATTGCTGCTAAATTAAGGCGGTATAAAATTGTATCACAAGGGGGTTATATTGCTGAAGTTTCTTTTGACCAACCTGATATACAACCAATGGTAGAAGGTTCACAATTGACTCAAGAAGATGAAGAACAAATAAAATTTTTGAAGTTGTATCACAATCAGTTTATTGAATCTTTAGACCAAGCTATTTTCCAGGTGATTGATGATTTTACATCTAAATTACAACGCAAAGTTTCTGCGAATAAGAATGAAAAATCATTACTTACTGCCTTACATCTTTTTCATTGTCAAGGTCAACCAATGAGCCAAATTGCTTCTCAAATTGGGTTTAAAAAGCAATATGAAGTTACACGATTTGTAAAGTTGAATGAATTTCGTGCTGATATTCGGCAAAGGTTATTAATTAATTTGCGCGATCGCGTTTTAGAAACTGCCAAATATTTGACAGCTTCTCAGCAATTAGAAACTTTAGACAAAAGGATTGAAGTAATTTTAGATGAACAAATTGACAACATAATTCAAGAGGCTGAATCAGAAACCAAAAAGCCTATACGCAATCAACCTTTATGTAGTTTATTGGCTCGTCGTTTATGTCGTTATTTAGATAAAAGAGGTGATTTTTAGTTTAACCAAAACAAAAAATAAATTGATTTCATGTATAAAACCACAACAATATGATTTTTTTTTCAAACCAAGTTTATTCTAACAACTAACAACTAACAACTAACAACCAACAACCAACAACCAATAACCAACAACTAACAACTAATGAATAATCAACAGACACCAGAGTTAGATTTTATTGATTTGTTCGATTCTCTGAATGAAACCGAAACAGAATTATTACCACAGCATTTTCAAAAGGCTGCACGTTTGAGTCAATCAATTCCCTTGTCGCAACAACGTTGGCAGGTTTACCTTTGTGCATTAGCGGTTTTGGGATTTGAGGAATGGTTGAAGGAGCGGGCAATAGATTTAGAGATAGAGACTGATTCGGCTTCTATTTGGCAACCTGCATATGCAAATTTATGCAGTGCTGCTTGTAATATTAGGGTGGGTGATTTTAAAATCTGCCTGTTAACTGCAAGTCATTTCATGAATAAACATTCAATTCCTTTTCCAGTGTTTGATATTCCTGATTTAACAGCAAATTTTTATGTGTTAATGCAGGTTGAAGAGGAACAAGAACGGGTTGCTATATCGGGGTTTATCAGCTACGAACAATTTTGTCATTACCAAGCATTAAAACCATTACAAATAGATTCAGATTGGACATATAGTATACCTGACACATGGTTCAATACAGATGCTAATGCTCTATTATTAAATTTGCGCTGTTTAGATGCAAATGCCATTCAATTACCTGTAGCCACACCTGTGATAGAAAATGATGTGGTGCTGTTGCAACAAAAGCTGATAAAACTCACATCTCAACTACAAAATCAGTATCCTTGGGAATTACTAACCATCCCAGAAGGAAGAAGTTTATTAAGTAATCCAGAATTAATTAATTGGGTGTATAAATCTGCAACTCCTTCCACATTACAACCTTTGATAAATATTGGACTTTGGTTTAATAATCAAATAGATACAGTAGCCCAAGAGTTGGGGTGGATATTAATGCCATTACCAGCAGTCTCACAACTACGCTCTTCACCAGAAAGTTTTGAACAAATTCGAGGGGGGTTAAACCAACAGGGAATTGATATTCCTGCCATAGCGCGGGGTGCTTTCCGTGACTTAGAATGTGCAAGTGGCAGTGTGCGATTGTATGCAATCACATGGATATTATCGGAAATATCTCAAAACTCAGAATGGATGTTGTTAATTGCTTTGGGTTCTCAGCCAGAAGGGAAAATGCCCAGAAGTTTGCAATTAGAGGTACAGGATGAAACACAGCAATTATTTTTACAATCATTACCAGATACTAGTCAAGGCATTCTCTATGCTCAAGTCATTGGTAATTGGGATGAAAAATTCTGGGTGACAGTGACAGTAGATGATGAATTTGTATTTGAAATTCCCCCTTTTGTTTTGGAGTTGTAAGTGTCTATGGTTGATGGTTGATGGTTGATAGTTGGCATTGCTGAATCAGGATATGATATGTCAAAATTACCCTTATTTTTCTTTGTAACTTTGCGCCTTTGCACGCCAGTTGCTTCAAGTCGGCGGAGCCGCCCAACGCACTGGCTCGTCTTTGCGCGAGGTAAATTCATATTTATGCAACGCCTGATAGTTAATGGTTGACGGCTAACTTGAAAATGGTTGTTAGTTGTTAGTTGTTAGTTGATGGTTGACAGCTTAGGTGTGGGAGACGCAGTCGAGGTATTTTCATCGGCAGGTTGTGTACAAACGTTCATGGGGGACTAGCTTGAAAATAGGGAGTTCGGAGTTCGGAGTTTAGGAGTAGGGGCGGGGTTTCCCCGCCCAGAGTTAGGGAATTGTTTTCATCGGCAGGTTGTGTACAAACGTTCATGGGGGACTAGCTTGAAAATAGGGAGTTCGGAGTTCGGAGTTTAGGAGTAGGGGCGCATTGCGTGCGCCCTTGAGGAGTTTCGTTTAATTATGCAAATTAATTACCATATTTTTAATCTTAAAATTCAAAAATTTGAACAACTTTGTATATTTGAATTATCCTGGGGACAGGGACAAAGATTAAATGCTGAAATTGTCTATCCTGCTACCTTGACTCAGTTGTATCAAAATTGGCAACGAGCATATCTGAACTTCTACCAGTCAGAAGATATGCGGGGAAGGACAGTTAGTGGTGGTGTAGTAGTGCCTGTGGTGGATTGGCACGCGGAATTAGTCAAGGCAGAAACTAAGTTAATGTACGAGTTTCATCGCTGGCTCAAAAGTGCTGAACTATATGATATTCGTAATAAAATTACGCAAATAAATTCAGAAATAGATCGGATTGTGCAAGTATTCTTAACTTGTACAACTATGGAATTAGAACGTTTTCCTTGGGAAGATTGGGAACTGGGCAAGGCAATGCAAATGATTCGCGCTCCTTTAAATATTGGTGCGGAAACAGTTCAGCAGCAGCCAATTAAACGTCAAGTACGTCCCCGAATTTTAGCAATTTTAGGCGATGATACTGGATTGAATTTTCAAGGAGATAGGCAAGCAGTCAAATCCTTAAATAGGATTGCAGAGGTACAGTTGGTTGGTTGGCAGCCGAAACAAACTCCTATTCAAGTTATACAACAAATCAGTGATGCGATCGCAGATGAAAAGGGATGGGATATATTATTTTTTGCTGGGCATAGTAATGAAACGGCAATGACTGGCGGGGAGTTGGGTATTGCTCCTGGTGTATCAATTTCTATTAATCAAATTACCCCTCAACTGAGTATTGCCAAGCAACGGGGATTACAAGTAGCCATTTTTAACTCTTGCAGTGGCATCAATATTGCCCAATCCCTAATTGACTTGGGTTTTAGTCAGGTTGTGGTAATGCGCGAACCAATTCACAATTTTGTCGCTCAGGAATTTTTAGCGCAGTTTCTCCAAGGTTTAGGGAAACACCAGGATGTATATGAATCGGTAATGGCAGCACGACAATTTCTGCGTATGGAAAAAAGCCACACTTACCCTTCATCCTACTTAGTACCTTCCCTATTTTGCCATCCCGGAGCAGAACTGTACCGCATTCCGCCATTTGAATGGAAACTGCTACTACATCAAAGTATACCAACTTTAGTAGAAGCGATCGCACTTATTGCCACCATTACCCTTAGCCAAAGTTTCTTGATTACAGATTTTTTGTTGGATGGGCGTATATTTACCCAAGCAGTTTACCGTCATGCAACTGCTCAAATTTCAGCGACAGAAACTCCACCAGTCACCCTCATACAAATTGATATGGAGTCTATTTCCCGTGCCAAGCTGCCGAATTCCCAACTCTTGCCCATGAACCGCAGCTACATTGCTAAGTTACTTGATAGGGTGAGGAAATTAAATGCTTCTGTGGTTGGGATCGATTTTATCTTTGATGCACCACAAACAGATCCTCCATCGGGGGATGAAGATTTAGGTAGGGCTGTGCGTCGGGCAGTCAATGAGAATATGTGGCTAATTTTTGGTGCAAGGCTCGTATCTGGAAGAGAGGTTGGTTCTGATAAATCTCTGGGAATTACCAATTGGAATTGGACTTTACAAGCATATCTAGATGCATATCCCCATTTTGTAGAGCTACCAGAATCCCAAGGAGATTGTCGCCAAGCTTGTCCTTTTGCATATTTAATGTCCTTGGTGCATACAACAGCTAACCAGAAAATTAGCCAATTACCCCAGCCACACACCGACAGAGTCACAAATTTACGTACTCAGTTTTTGGATTTGCTAGATAAGCAGCATTCACAAGCCCCTGTTACTAATATCTACCGATGGAAATCGCCATTCAAATTAACACCCGTCGTAGATTTCTCCATTCCTCCCCAGCAAGTTTATCAAACAGTTCCTGCCTGGAAATTGATTGAAAATGCACAGCCTCACGAGTTGTCCTTATTATCCAAACAAGTAGTTTTAATTGCCGTGGGTAGCGATGAACGGTTGGGAATTGCCCCAGGGCAACCAGACAGATTTTCCACCTCTGCTGCCACCTATTATTGGACTAAACAAGATTGGATGACAGGGGGTGAATCCTTAGCATACATGATTCACCATTTTCTCAGCCGTCGCATGGTAATCCCTATCCCAGATATGTGGATGATTGGATTGGCAGTAATTGCCAGTAAAATTACTGTCATTTCACTTAATAAAAGGTCTAAATTTAATCAAACTCAAATTTTAACTAGTTCCCTAAGTGCGATCGCTTTTTACAGTATAGCAGGATTGCAACTATATATATCGGCAGGGGTTTTACTTCCTTGGTTTTTTCCCTCTGCGGTTTTCTTAGCTTACATTTTACCTGTTACAAGGAGAAAACATCATGTTTAATTATCCCTCGTTATTGCTTAGTTTGACCCTCATTCCCTCTATTATCTTGGTTAGTAGTATCAATTTATCTCCTGTATCTAGTCAAATGATTACCCAGCAATCAACGGGTTGGTCATCAATTTTCCGTCGTCCTCCCAAAAAACCACTAGGTTCCCGTGGCGAGACCTGTATTAGTAAAATTTACTCAATTGCACCTGGTATAATTGATACATATATTGTGTGGAGCGATCGGCCATTATTTTTATGGCAATATTCAGGGGATAATAAACAGGTGGAATTAATTGTCCGCGAGCTTGGTAGTGACAAAGATGTGTGGACACAAACCGTTAACCTGAAGGATAAAAAGGCTTTCTACGGTGGTAAAGAATCCCTAAAACCAGGCACAATATATGAATGGCAATTATCGGGAAGCACTGAGGGGGCATTGTTTAAAATAATGCCCAAAGATGAGCGGGACAAGGTTCAAAAACAATTACAGGCGTTGGAACAACAATTGAAAAATGCTAAAGCTTCTCCAGAAGAAATTGCTCTGAGAAAAGCGGCATTTTTCCTCAACTATGAAATCATACATAAAACAGAAAATAATACTTTTAATGCTTGGTCTGATGCTTTGTTAGCTCTTTATCAAGTTAATAAACCTTCGCCAGCTTTTGTGAAAAATCGTGAACAATTTCTGAAGTTTTTATGTACATCAGCATCTTCTAATACATCAAGCAAATAAGCCAACAATATAGTGCTACGCGCAAGCAATAAGTAATAAGTAATAAGTAATAAGTAGGGTCTGCTGAATAACTTTAAAACTCTTATTCTCTGCGCCTTTGCGCCTCTGCGTGAGATAAATTCATACCTGGATTCAGCAACGCCGACTCGAACTACTATGATAGAACGCAACTTGGTATAAGTTGACTGTTCATAGGTTTGGTGCATTTAACAATGTCCGCTAGGAAATACCAAACAATAAATTTCCTTGTAGGGAACACCCACAATATTCTTGCATTGCTCCCTAACCTTAATCATGCCGTGCCCACCTCATCCAATTGAATACTCGTAAGCAAAAACTATGGTTTTCAAAATAGACGTGGTTTAGCAAAGCTTTTACAAAAACTTTGTCAAGTACTAGCTGTATCTTCATAATTGTATAGGGAATAATATGAAAAGATTTTTACAAGATAAATTTATGTATAGAGTTAAATTGCTACATCGCTAATTTCACCTTTTTATTCTCTATGAAAAATAGACAGATTTGGCTTGTCAAAACGCTGTTTAGTGGTTTGACAATTCTTACCAGTGTGCCTGCATTTGCCCAAATTACACCCGATAATACCTTAGGAGCAGAACGCTCTCGCTTCATTCCTAATAACGGTATAGAAGATAAGATTGATGGTGGTGCGTTACGGGGTAGTAATTTATTTCATAGTTTTAGTGAGTTTAATGTTAATAACGGGCAAAGCGTATATTTTATCAATCCTTCTGGAATAGAAAATATACTGACACGGGTAACGGGTGGAAATGTGTCGAATATTTTAGGTACTTTGGGAGTTCATGGTGCTGCCAATCTGTTTTTGATTAACCCAAATGGGATTATATTTGGGGACAATGCAAGGTTAGATGTGAGGGGTTCTTTTGTTGGCACTACTGCGAATGGAGTGCAGTTTGGTGAACAGGGTGTGTTTAGTGCGACGAATCCAGAAGTACCGACACTATTAACTGTGAATCCGAGTGCATTGCTTTTTAATCAGATAAAAGCGAATGCGGGCATTACCAACAAATCAAGAGCAATACTAGAAGGATTGCCTATATTTGGTTTAAAAGTACCAGATAGTAAAAGTTTGCTGCTTGTGGGGGGGGATGTCAATATTGATGGGGGTCGAATCAATGCTTTCGGTGGAAATATTGAGTTAGCGGGGTTGTCTGCACCGGGTAATATAGAGCTGAATTTTGTTGATAGTAATATCAGTTTAGGTATACCTGATGGTGTGGAAAGAGCAGACGTATCTTTTGATAGGGCAATTGTAAATGTTCGCAGTGATAATGATGGTGATATCAAGATTTATGCTCGGAATGTAGAATTGACAGGGAGAAGTAGACTGCGGGCAGGAATTAATTTTGGTTTAGGTACACCGGATAGTAAAGGTGGAGACATTGTCATTAATGCCACAGGTGAAACAACTCTAACTGAAAGAAGTCTTATTGCTAATGTCATAGCACCCGGTGGCTCTGGTAAGGTGGGTAATGTTAATATAACGACAGGGTCATTTAATTCAATTAATAGTGATATTAATGTCAGCTCCCTCGGAAATGGAGACGCGGGGAATGTTTATATACAAGCACGAGATAAAGTTTCTTTAGCGAAAAGAGGTATTTCTAGCATTATATTCTCTGGGGTAGTGGGTAATGCTGGCACAATTAATATTGAAGCAAGTTCTGTTGAATTGAGTGATGGTACTTCAATAAATGCTGATACCTTTGGTGAAGGGAATGCTGGTAAAATCAACATCACAACAGGTTTGCTAAAAGGTAATAATGAACAAGGTTCTGTTGAATTAAGGGATCGCGCTAACATAACTAACAACATATTTGGTAAAGGAAACCCTGGTGACATCCAAATCACAACAGGTTCACTGAAAGTGAGTAATGAAGCATTTATTTCCAGCATTATTAATTCTGCTAAAGGCGATACAGGAAATATCATTATCAATGCTAACAATACCGTTAGCTTTGACAGTGGTGCTTATGCTTTAACTGGCGTTTCTGAGGATTCTATTGGTAATGGTGGAGATATCCGCATAACAACCGGAACACTATCCTTAACAAATGGTGGTGAATTAACTACTAGGATTTTTGGACAAGGAAATGCAGGTAATATAATTGTAGAAGCCCGCGATACTGTAACATTAGACGGCGTAAAGTTAGATGAATTTAATGGTATTTCCTTTGATTCCCGTAGTGGTATTGCCAGTGAATTACTAACTGGAGGTACAGGGAAAGCAGGAGACATTAAGATTACAACAGGGTCACTTTTTGTCACCAATGGCGCATTGATATCAAATAATACGGATGGGCGAGGAGATGCAGGTAATATCACAATAAATGCCCGTGATAACGTTATTTTTACAGGTTTTGGAGGAAGCACACCATTTAACAGTGAAGCTTCCAGTAGTGTAGCTTCTAATGGTATTGGGAATGGTGGAGATATCACCATCACAGCAGGTGACTTGCTGTTAAAAAATGGTGGCAATATCCGAGCAATTAATGGTGGAAAGGGTGATGGAGGTAATATATTTCTCGATGTTCGTAATACTATTACTTTTGATGGTGTAGGTAAAAATGGTTTATTGAGTAGGGCGGAGACTGCAACTGACAATGGTAATGCTGGCTTGATTCAGGTAAAAACTGGCTCGCTATTTTTAACAAATGGTGGTCAAATGAATAGTAGCCTATTCAAACCAGCAGACTTTGATACCTCCACAAATGCAGGTAATATCACAATTGAAGCTCGTGATACTGTCAAGTTTGATGGTGTCAATAGTGGTTTGAGCAGTATCCTTGCAGGGGGTGTGGGCAAAGGAGGAGACATTAAAATCACAACCACTTCCCTTGCAGTCACCAATGGTGCTGACATCAGTGTTAGTACTCTAGGAAAGGGAGATGCTGGCAATGTGAATATAAATGCTAAGGATAATGTCTCCTTTGATAGCGGTTTTGTATTCAGCACAGTCAGAAAGACAGGAGAAGGTAAAGGAGGTGTTATAGACATTAACACTGATTTTCTTTCTCTGACTAATGGAACTGTAATAGATACCAGCACTGCTGGCAAGGGAAATGCGGGGAGTGTAAATATTACTGCTAATACTTTTGAAGCCAGCAAGGGTAGTCAAATTAATAGCGTGACTTTTGGTCAATTTCCAGCAGGTGATATTATCTTCAATGTAAAAGACAAAATTACCCTATCAGACTCCGGAACAGGAATATTCGCTGATACCTTTGCAGGTTCTACGGGTAAAGGTGGAAACATTGTTATCGATCCCACAACTTTTATTATTAGAGATGGCGCTCAAATCTCAGTTAATAGCAATGGTGAGGGAATCGGTGGTGATATTGAACTTGCAGCAGGATTCCTGACTTTAGATAATGGTGAAATTTCTGCCGAAACCCGCAGCAATACGGGTGGTAATATTACTCTGAATCTACAAGACTTATTATTACTCCGCAATAATAGTCAAATTTCCACCACCGCTGGCAACCAACAGTTTGGTGGCAATGGTGGTAATATCACTATCAACTCACCCTTCATCGTTGCCCTACCCAACGAGAATAACGACATCACAGCCAACGCCTTCACTGGGAGAGGTGGCAATGTTAACATCACAACTCAAGGTATTTTTGGTATAGCAGCCTCCACCCAATTAACCCCATTGAGTGATATTACTGCAAGCTCCCAACTCGGTGTGCAAGGAGAAGTTAGCATCACCCAACCAGATGTAGATCCTAGTCGAGGCTTAATTGAGTTACCAGATGCTGTGGTTGACAAGAGTAACCAAGTTAACCAAATTTGTCCCCGGGGAATTAATGCTAAACCATTGAGTGAATTTTATATCACCGGAAGGGGTAGTTTACCGCCCAGTCCCCTAGAAACCTTGACTGGTGGAATTGATAACACACCACTAGCAACCTTAGATGAACCCAATAGAGAGAGAAAAGTTAAGGTTTCTACCAAGAAATCAAATACCTCTCCATCTGTAATGGTGGAAGCACAAGGCTGGATAAAAACTGCTGATGGCAAGATTCACCTGGTAGCACAAGCTCCGTTAGCTACACCGTCTTCTCGTACCACTTCATCAGTTTGTTCATCATCATAAATAGGTAGCAGGTAGTGACTAACACCTCAAGGGCGCACGCAATGCGCCCCTACTTCCGCGCCTATTTTCTAGCTAGTTTCTTAGGGGAAAATCCCACAATCAAGGATGAAAATGCTTTGTGACTAACACCTCAAGGGCGCACGCAATGCGCCCCTACTCGGCACTTCCCCGCCTATTTTTCAACTAGTTTCTTACGGGAAAATCCCACAATCAAGGATGAAAATATCTCCAGTGTGGCTCCCACACCTAAGCTATCAACCATCAACCATCAACTAACAACTAACAACCATCAACTAACAACCAACCCCTATTTTTAAGTAATGAACTATATCATCAAACACTATAAAAAACTGATTCGCTTCTTAATACCAATGGTGATGACAACAGTACTATGTATTACATCACCTACTTTTGCTCAAAAACCAATTTTTGTTACTTATAATACATTTATTAACCAAAATAAATCAGCATCTTTCCTAGAACAGCAAGGGCGATCGCACTACCAACAAGGTAATTTTTCCCAAGCCGCAAAACTATTTATAAAAGCATCTCAGGCTTATAAAGCTGTATCAGATCCCATTCGCCAAGCCCTCAGCCTAAGCAACCTCTCTCTGTGCTATCAACAACTCGAAAAGTGGGAATATGCTAACAGTGTAATTGCTGAAAGTATTGCATTATTAAAATCTAGTAAAAATACAAATACGGAAAAATTCTCTGCATTAGCACAAAGTTTAGATATTCAAGGTAGATTGCAACTAACCCAAGGGAAAACAAACGCCGCTTTACAATCCTGGAAAGATGCCACAGCTATCTACACTCAATTAAACAAACCTAAATTCGCACTCATAAGTCAAACAAAACAAGCGCGAGCACTGCAAAATTTAGGACTTTATCGTCGTGCCATTCCCTTACTAGTCAAAGCATTAAATTTATCACCGATTTCAACTAGCAATGATGAACAGTTCAAAACTCAACTAAAAGAGATTTCTGCTTCTCCTGAAACCGTAACAGCCTTACGTATTTTGGGAGATTCTTTACGTGTAGTTGGTAACTTTGAACAAGCAGAGATAACGTTACAACGTAGCCTTGATATAGCTAAAAGCTTACAATTACCTGATGCAATCGCATTAGCACAGCTTAGTCTTGGTAATAACACTCGTACCCAGTTTAATTCTGATCATAGCAAGCAGCGGCGCGAGAAAACTCTACTTAATACCCAAGAAGTACTAACATTCTACGAACAAGCTGCTACATCTACCTCCAGTCATATCAGAGTACAAGCACGGCTGAATCAACTTAGCCTGCTGGCTGATAGTAAACTTGGCTTACTGGAGGAAAATAAATATCAGAATCAAGCTAAAACCCTGCTATCACAGGTACAACAGGAAATTAACCCATTATCCCCCAGTTCCATCGCCATTCAAGCAAGGATAAATTTAGCACATACAATGATGGCAATTCGGGAACAAATTCCCACAATTACTTCTTATCAGGAAATTGCCCAAATTTTAACAGTAGCAGTGCAACAAGCCAAAACTTTAGGAAATCCTCGCACATTATCTTACGCCTGGGGAAGTCTTGGTAATGTATACGAAAAAAACAAAGAATGGGCAAAAGCACAACAGTTCACGGAACAAGCACTACAATTAGCACAGCAGATAAACGCTGATGATATTGCCTATATTTGGCAATGGCAATTAGGCAGAGTGACTCAAGCTCAGGGTAACACCAAAAGTGCGATCGCAGCATATAAGGAAGCAGTGGGAACTATTAAATCCCTCCGTGCAGACTTAGCAGCAGCAAATCCTGATGTACAGTTTTCTTTCAAAGATGCAATCGAACCAATTCACCGGGAATTTGTCAGTCTGTTAATTAAATCAAATCAACAAAATAACCTGAAAACGGCGCGAGATGTAATTGAGGGTTTGCAACTGGTAGAGTTAGATAACTTTTTTCGCCAAGCTTGCTTAAAGGCTAATCCGAAACAAATAGATAATGTAGATGCTAAGGCAGCAATTATTTATCCCATCATATTGGAAGAACAATTAGCAATAATTGCCAGTTTACCCAAACCAAAAGCAAATTCCCAAACGCAGAATCAACGTGATTTTCGCTATTATAAAACAGACATCAGCAGTGACGAAATTAATACCCTGGTATCCAAGCTCCGAAAAATGCTGAGGCAACCCAGTACTGTTGCTGATGACACCATCATAAATTTACAACAGATGTATAATTTAGTGATTCGTCCGGAAGCAGAGGATTTGAAAACAAGTGGGGTAAAAACCCTCGTATTTGTGTTAGATGGAGTCTTGCGTAATATACCTATGGCCGCACTTCATGATGGTGAAAAATATCTGATTGAAGACTACAGTATAGCCTTAACTCCAGGACTGCAACTATTAGCACCGCAATCACTCCAACAGCAACCTTTGATAGCCTTAGTAGGTGGATTAAGTAAAGCAAGTAAATCCGAATTAGTAATCAAATCCAAATTGAATTTATCTGATTTACCCCATGTCAAAAAAGAAGTAAAAAAAGTTGAATCTATTGTTGATTCCAGCCAAGTTTTGTCCGATGAAAAATTTACCAATCGCGCATTTAAAAATAAAGTATCAACCGTTTCTTTCCCAATTGTACATTTAGCCACCCACGGTAAATTTGGTTCCACAGCAGAGGAGACTTTTATTGCCAGTTGGGATGACAAAATTAATGTCAACGATTTGAGTAGTATCCTCAAAACAGCAGAATTGTCCCAAGAGAACTCCCTAGAACTTCTCGTTCTCAGTGCTTGTGAAACAGCAACTGGTGATAACCGTTCTGCGTTAGGATTGGCAGGGGTAGCAGTGCGTTCTGGTGCTAGGAGTACTGTAGCAACATTGTGGCTTGTGAATGATGAAGCTTCAGCAACATTGATGAGTTATTTTTATGATCAATTGGTAAAAGCCAAGGAAACAGGTATATCAAAAGCAGAAGCCTTACAGCGTGCCCAAATTAATATTTTGCAGCAATCTAAATATAAATCGCCCTATTATTGGGCAGCTTATGTTTTATTAGGAAATTGGACTTAATTGGCTCATATCAATTCCGGCTACATCGGAATGATAAAAAACCGCAGAGACGCTGAGAGCGCAGAGAAAAAAAAGAAGGAGAGAAAAATGAAATAATTCCGATACAAACGGAAAAGATATCACGGGAGGACCAATTAATTCATAATTATTAATTCATAATTCGTATTAAATCTCAAAATTAAACCCCTTCTCCTTCAATTGTTGATATTTCTGCTCATCAAATTGATAAAGCCTTGCTGCACGATGAGCCACACCTGTTTGCATTTCATCCAGTTCTACCAACAAACCCATTTTCAGTATTTTCTTACGAAAATTACGCTTGTCTAAAGTTCCTCCCAACACGGTTTCATAGAGCTTTTGCAGTTGGGAAAGGGTGAACTTCTGCGGTAACAACTCAAAGCCTATAGGCTCATATCTTAATTTACCCTGAAGGCGAGCGATCGCAACTTGCAAAATCTGACTATGATCGAAAGCTAGGGGTGGTAAACTATCCATTGCAAACCATTGAGCGTCACTCGCATCGGTATCTGCATGAATATGATAATCCTGGAGATTAACTAAAGCATAGTAAGCAACGGTAACTACCCTTTCCCGAGGATCTCTTTCCACTTCCCCAAAGGTATACAACTGTTCCAAAAATACATTCTCAATCCCCGTCTCTTCTTTCAACTCCCGTTTTGCCGCTGCATCCACCGACTCTTCAACCCGCACAAATCCCCCAGGAAGTGCCCATTTTCCCGCAAATGGTGGCAATTTACGCTTAATTAACATCACTTTCAACGTATTTTCTTCATCTAAGCCAAAAACAACACAATCTACGGTTAATGCTGCTCGGGGATATTTGTAAGAATAGGACATGGGTTGACATCGTGTAATTTTGACACTATAGTTAGTGTTATACAAACACTATCTCACGATGCAGGATAAATTTGAACTAGCAGGAGGCTCGACTATTGGTAGAGAACATCTGCGTTTGGGCAAAAATAACCAAGATGCTTATCACTGGGTAAGTGTTGAGTCAACTACCATTGCCGTTGTTTGTGATGGTTGTGGCAGCGGTACTCACAGTGAGGTAGGGGCGAAAATCGGTGGGAGGTTGGTGGTAGAAGCTATTTTGAGGAATTTACCCCAGGATGGTTTATCTATGGACTTTTGGCGGCGAGTTCATCAAGACTTATTAGATAGTTTAGGGATGATAGCTGCAAGCCTGGGTGGGGAGTTGGTGCCAGTCGTCAAGGAGTATTTATTATTTACCATTGTCGGTGCGGTGATTACCTCCCAAGAAACGGCTTTATTTGCCATTGGTGATGGGGTATTTGCTCTCAATGGGGAAGTGATTACCATCCCACCTTTTCCTAACAATGCTCCTCCCTATTTAGGTTATGGGTTAATTACAGATGCTGTGTTAGATATGAAAGCAGTAGATTGTCAATTTAGAGTACATCGTCAAGTTCCAACATCAGAAGTACAGTCAATTTTGATTGGTACGGATGGGGTGGAAGATTTGATAGGTGTGGCGGATAAATGTCTACCGGGAAAGTCTGATAGGGTGGGAGAAATCGCTCAATATTGGGAGGATAATATTTATTTTCGCAATCCCTATGGTTTGAATCGTCGTCTGGCTTTGATTAGTCATAACAGTATTAAACCAGATTGGGAAGCAAGGCGGTTAATCAAGCAAAATGGGTTACTTGCTGATGATACAACTTTAGTAGTTATACGTAGGCAGCAAGAGGACGAAAAGAGTGAGGAAGTCAATAAACATAATTAAATAGTACTCTTTCTTTTGCCTTTTTACTTTTTACTTTTTACTTGAAATGGAAGTTTATATAAATGGTAAACGTATACGTTTCAAACCCCAGAATGCTATTGGTAAGGGGGGCGAGGCTGATATTTTTGATATTGGTAAGGGTAAGGTACTAAAATTATTTAAGTCTCCTAACCATGCTGATTATCAAGGATTACCCCAGGAACAACAAGCAGCAAAACAACGGTTAAAAACCCACCAACACAAATTGCGAGCCTTCCCTAGTAACTTACCACAAAGAGCGATCGCACCCACGGATTTAGCTACTGATAAGTCTGGAAACAATATTGTTGGTTATACTATGCCCTTGATTCAAGGTGCGGAGGTATTACTAAAATATAGGGAGCGCAGTTTTCGTCAAGCAGGGGTAAGCAATCAAACCGTAGTGCAGATTTTTCGAGATTTACATGACACGGTTGATAAATTACACTTTGCAGGGGTGGTAATTGGTGATTTTAATGACCTTAATGTTTTAATTAAAGGAACAGAAGCTTATTTAATTGATACTGATTCCTTTCAGTTTGGGAATTTCCCTTGCCAGGTATTTACAACCAGATTTGTCGATCCTTTGCTGTGTGATGCTCAAGCTAGTCAATTGATGTTGCACTTACAGCACAATATCAATTCTGATTGGTATGCTTTTACGATTATGTTAATGCAAAGTTTACTGTTTGTAGATCCCTACGGAGGGGTGTACAAACCACAACAAAAAAGTCAGCAAATACCCCATGCTACTCGTCCCTTGCATCGGATTACTATTTTTCACCCAGAGGTACGCTACCCCAAACCAGCAATTCCTTATAGAGTCCTACCAGATGAGTTATTACAATATTTTCATCAGGTATTTGAGCAGGATATGCGAGGGAAATTTCCCCAACCATTACTAGATAATCTGCATTGGACTGAATGTATTAATTGCGGCAAAGAACACGCCCGTGCTACCTGTCCCTATTGTCATCAAGGGTCACCCACTAACCTTAAATCTGTAACTGTGGTGCGGGGTAAGGTGACAGCTACCCGATTATTTAGCACCGAGGGGGTGATTCTATGTACTGCTGTGGAGCAAGGGAAATTATACTGGTTATATCACCATCGAGGGCAATTCCACCGTGAAGATGGTTCGGTGGTATTGCAGGGAGATTTAAGCCCTCATCTCCAGTGGCGGATTCAAGGCAAAACCACCTTTTTAGGATATCAGGGTCAGGTGGTAGGTTTTCATCCCGACAAGCCTGTTTCAAGGGTGGCTGTGGATACATCAAGGGTGGTATTTGATACAAATCAATCTAATTGCTATTGGATGAGTAATGGTTACTTAAGACATAATGGCAGTTTGGGTGATGTCTGTATTGGGGAAGTTTTACCTGCACAAACTCAGTTTTGGGTGGGGAGTGATTTTGGTTTTGGTTTCTACCGTGCCGGTAATTTAAATATTGCTTTTGTATTTGATGTTTGTAAGCCGGGGATAAATGACAGAGTTAAGTTACCACATTGGCAAGGACAGTTGATTGATGCTCATTGTAGTTTTAGTTCTAGTTATGCTTGGTTGTTCTTGATTACCCAGGAGCAGGGAAGGATTTGTTACCGTTGTGTTGTGGTAAAGTCCGATGGTGCTGTGGTTGCTAGCAGTCAAGTTATTGCAGGTGAGGAGCATTGGTTGGCTGTTTTGGGTAAGGGTGGTGTGAGGAGTCAATCTCCTTACTGTGCGGCGAGTAATTTCCTGTTGGCGGCGACTGATGAGGGGATTATCCGCATTGAGATACAGCAGGGACAGTTGGTACAGACAAAGGTGTTTGCTGATACTGAGCCTTTTGTGGATGGTGGTTCTCGGCTTCTGGTTGCACCGCAGGGGTTATATGTGGTGGGTTCTCAGGAGGTTTATCAACTAAAGATGGGGTGAGGAAGGCTCACGCAGAGGCGCAGAGGCGCAGAGAAGAGAGTGGGGGGGGGTGATGGAGTGATGGGGTGATGGGGTGATGGGGTGATGGGGTGATGGAAAGACTTTTCACTATCAATCATCAACTAACAACTAACAACCACCAACTAACAACCATCAACTAACAACTAACAACTAACAACTAACAACTATTTTCAAGTTACAGGAGATATTATGACTACTCAAATAACGAAACTTCCTATTCCTCAGTTTTTCGATGGTTCCCGTGTGGGTGAGGTGTGGCGCGTACCTTACCAAGATAGGGCACAACAGGCGCAGGATTGGGCAAAACGGCACGGGATAATGCCTGCTGCTAAGGATAAAACCCGTGTTTGTTTGATGGCGATTGATGTACAAAATACTTTCTGCATTCCCGATTTTGAACTGTTTGTGGGTGGTAGTTCGGGTATGGGTGCGGTGGAAGATAATGTCAGGTTGTGTGAGTTTATTTATCACAATTTGGGTGTAATTACAGAAATTGCGCCGACTATGGATACCCATACTTCCATGCAGATATTTCACCCGATGTTCTGGGTAAATGATGGTGGGGAGCATCCTGCACCGATGACGATGATTTCTTTGTCAGATGTACAGCAGGGTGTATGGAAGGTGAATCCTGGTATTGCTCATAGTATTGCTCGGGGTAATTATATGGGGTTGCAATCTTTTGCTCTCCACTATGTCAAGCGTTTGAGCGATGAGGGCAAATATCCCCTGACTATTTGGCCTTATCATGCTATGTTGGGTGGTATTGGTCATGCGTTGGTTTCAGCAGTAGAAGAAGCTTGTTTTTTCCATGCGATCGCTCGCCATAGTCAAACTAATTTTGAAATTAAGGGTGGTAATCCCCTGACAGAAAACTATTCTGTGTTGCGTCCGGAGGTATTAGATGATGCCAGTGGTCGTCCTATTGCCCAGAAAAATACCCGTTTTATTCAGAAGTTGTTGGAGTTTGATGCAGTAATTATTGCCGGACAGGCGAAGAGTCATTGTGTTGCTTGGACTATTGATGATTTATTGACGGAAATTCAAGCTCAAGACCCGAAATTGGCACAAAAGGTTTATTTATTGGAAGATTGTACTTCTCCGGTGGTTGTACCTGGTGTAGTCGATTTTACTGACCAAGCAAATGCGGCGTTTCAACGGTTCGCTGATGCAGGGATGCATGTGGTGAAGTCAACTGAGGCAATTGAGTCTTGGGCTGGAATTAGTTTGTAGTCAGTCCAATAATCCGCCTGGGAATTAGTTTGTAGTCAGTCTAACAATTCGCCTAGGAATTAGTTTGTAGTCAGTCCAACAATTCGCCTAGGAATTAGTTTGTAGTCAGTCCAACAATCCGCCTGGGAATTAGTTTGTAGTCAGTCCAACAATCCGCCTAGGAATAAATTCCCAGGCTCAAAGATTAAGTCTGATAAATCAGACTGGGTAAGGCTTGCAGTGCGTTTTAACTAACAACTTGCACTATTCTCAACTAGCCCAAATGTCCGCCTAGGAATAAATTCCCTTTTCTCAAAGACAAAGTCTGATAAATCAGACTGGGTAAGGCTTGCAGTGCGTTTTAACGTACTTGGTTTATTAGCCTTGAAATAAATTTCAAGGTGGGAATGTGGACTAAATGAGATTGCTGCAAGTTATCAGTTTGAACACACTTCCTTTATCTATACTCCTAGGGGTTTAAAACCCCATCCCCTACGGGTTGTTTGTTTTGTGTTGGGGTTTAAATCCCCATTACAAAACGTAATTACGAATTACGAATTACGAATTACGAATTGTTTAATAGCCGGCAATTTATTACAGGGCGTGAAAGAAGGGCAAAGCAGGGTTTTCAGCATGATGTAATTGACCCACAGTATCATTTATTTCGACATTTAATCCAAAATCCAAAATCCAAAATCCAAAATTAATATGAGTCAAACACCAAATTTAAACCAACTATTTCAATCTGCCCAATCACAAGGTTTGCTGTCAAACAATTCTATGCAAGCTTTGAATGTCTTTGATATTGGGGCACAAATTCAAGCAGGTTTAGGCATTGATGTGGATGATGTGATGGCGAGTGAAGTGGTACTTGTCACCATTATGCCTGATGATTCTAGTTCTATTGAATATGGTGGTAATACTGCCGTTGTCAGGGCTGGACACAATACTATTCTCGATGCCCTAGTTAACTGCAATCAAAAAGATAGCATCCTCGTACACAATCGCTATCTGAATGGCTTTGTTCTCTACCCCTATTGTCCAGTTTCCCAAGCAGTGCGGATGGATGGGAAGAATTATAACCCCAGACAAGGCACGCCTCTATATGACCAAACTGTGGTGTTGTTGGGTACTGTATTAGCCAAGGCACAGGAGTTTGAAGATAATGGCGTACCAGTGCGTACTGTTACCTTAATTATTACCGATGGGGCAGATATGCACTCACAAAAAGCCACAGCCAAGACAGTGCGAGCGATCGTTAATGATATGCTACAAGCAGAGAATCACATTATTGCTGCTATGGGCATTGATGATGGCGGACAAACAGATTTTCGTCAAGTCTTTCAAGAGATGGGTATTCGGGATGAATGGATTCTCACCCCAGGGAATAGTCAGAAGGAAATTCGCCAAGCCTTTCAGGTATTTTCCCAGTCAGCAGTACAAATCAGTCAGAGTGCATCCTTAGGCGGTTTCGGTACCATTTGACATTTTTCTGCCTAAAGGTGAGGAGATTCTTGGTACCTATTATATTTGCTGGTTATGTTCCAATACCATTCAATTAAGCCTGAAAACTAAAACTGGTGTAGGTTGGATTGAGGGACATAGACGCGATATAGATTTCTCCCAGAGTAACCCAACAATATCAAACTTTTGTTGGGTTCTACTTCATTTTACCCAACTACGGAGGATTGCGATCGCACTAATTGAAGTATCAAATTGTACCTCTATAAATCAATTCATCCCTGTATTCAGCAACGCCCGTATTTTCTAATTTTTCCTTCAAAATTTTAGCTTGCAGAAGCCGAGCTTGGGCAACCTTATGGCAATGATTAATAAGTTGATAGTGGCTATTCTTTCCTCTGTCAACAATTGCTTGCAACAAATCTTCTGCTTGTTTATCCCACTCTCCCCTACCTGATAAATTTCGTCTTTTTCTACAACAACTATTCTTCCACTTCCATAAGTAATTTTATATGCGGTTATAGTCCGTGACGAATTATATCTTGGCTCTGACTGTGAAAGTGGCACTCTGAGTTCAACAAGAGAACAAGTTTCTTGAAAATGAATATTTGAAAGCATTTTTACTTGAATTTTAAAAAAAGAGAGAATATACTCAAAATCACCATTATTGTGATTTCAACACCTAAGTCTTAGTATTCCCTATTTAAGATTAATTATAACTAGTGTTCGTGTGAATAAAATAGTAGGTTGGGGAGCCACTGCCATAGTATAGCGCGAAGAAAGCCACCATTTCAAATAGCTGAAAAGGTAGGCTTTATTACTTATTACTTATTACTTATTAATCATTTACTTCTTCCACAGACAAACTAAGTGCTTGTGCAATCTGTTCCGTACTCAATCCCATTTCTCGTAGTTGTGGTATAGCATTTAATCTTGCTTGTCGTTCAGCATCAGCACGTTGTCGTTCAGCATCAGCACGTTGTTGCTCATTATCAGCACGTTGTTGTTCGCCTTCCTCTGGCAATAAAACGACATTACCTTCTTCATCGTAAAACCTCAACCAAACAGCATTATCATCCTCTACCATGCCATTCCAAGTTCCCACCCATAAACTCAAACTTTGACACCATAACCATCCCTGTGGATTGGGGTTTATTGGTTGATAGCCATTATCGCTATCTAAATGCCAACCTTGTAATGAGTTAACTTTAAAAGGATGGAAAACAAAATAATCTTTAGTTTTAAATATCTGTTCGTAAAGCTGCTTTTTCTCACCCAAATCTTGACTCTCGGTTGAGTCGGAAAGTAACTCAACAATCATATCTGGGTAACGTCCATTTTCTTCCCATACTACCCAACCCAATCTTGTGGGATCGTGAGGTACATCTAATGCTACAAAAAAATCTGGCCCTTTAAAATCTCTATTTCTTGCTTGTTTACTGCTGTAATAAACAAACATATTACCGCCAATAAAAAAGTCATTACGTTCTGCCCAATAATGTTTGAGAGAACGAATTAATAAATTCATGGCGACGCGGTGGCGATTGCTTTCCAAGGGTTCTCCATCGTCAAATATTAGATCCGTGGGTGGCATGGGGGGTTGCCAATCCAAGGAGTCGTTTGTTGGGTTTGGGGGTACTTTGGTGGTTTCTGTTGACATAAAGCCCACTCTTGTTATAGGACTTTATTCCTAATTATACCGCAAAAGAGTCGTACAAATTGACTCAAACTGTAGCAATCGCTTAACTCAAAACTTATTAGTTATTAGTAATAAGGCGGTGCGTTATGCTGTCGCAGTAACACACCCTACGAATTTATTTATTTATTAAATTATAGCCAATTACTCATTATCCAAAATCCCATTTGTTAGTCAAGTAAATTGTAGGAGCGTAACCCAACATTTTGATATTTGTAGCAAATTAGTAAAATACGATATGCCAAGGGCATTAAGCTTTGCTTATCGCATTCTTTTATTTTTTATATTTGCTCCCTAAAATGAGCGTTATATCGAGACTTGAAGTGTTGTTGTTTGGCAAGCAATTAGGTATTTAGTTGTTTAAATAATTTCTGTTTTCCTCATATCATGTGTTGGGTTCCACTTCGTTCCAACGCCACTTGCTATATGCCGGGAAACCCCTTCGGGTTGCGCCACTTGCTTTATGCCGGGGAACCCCTTCGGGTTGCGCCACTTGCTTTATGCCGGGGAACCCCTTCGGGTTGCGCCACTTGCTTTATGCCGGG
>JASJDS010000152.1 GCA_030065055.1 Calothrix sp. MO_192.B10 | reverse complement strand
AAAAGATAAAAGTAAAAAGTAAAAAGATAATCCCCATAAATAAATAAATTGAGGGGATAAGATTACGGACGTATTGTTTCTTGCACTACCTGTATCGAAACAAATGTTTTTACTTCGTTCCATAAATAAATTTACGGGCTTGGTGACCATTTTTCTTTTTCTTTACTTTTGCCTTTTTACTTTTTACTTTTGCCTTGTTCGGTCAAGCAACTGCAAGGTTACTTCAGTTTAATGTTCCCAATCGCGTGCTTGAGCGACAAGTTTTGATGAGTCAAGGACAATATCCGTAGGGATTGAGACATTATTACTCATTTTGATCGAAGCGATCGCACCAATGATGCATCTATATTATATATAATAGTTGATTTAACTCTTTTCTAGGCTCTGCCTGGAAACACATTAGGGGAGGCTGTGCCTCCAGACTTAACATGAGGCAGAGCCTCCTTAAAATGCGTTACAAGGTTGAACCTTGTAACGAGAGTCTGGAAGGTAAAACCTACTATTCGCCAGCAGCATCCTTTAGGCAGAAGAGTGTCAATTCTTATTATTCTCTAACACGTTAATACATTGCCACCAATCCCCAGCGTTGGCACAAAGATTGATACAATCCCCGCCCTAAATCTCCAATTTCTCCACCCTAAATCTCCCGTAAAACAAAATCCACTCAACATACAAATGTCAAGTGGACTTATAAAAAATTATTAGTGGATCCGAGCAGAGTCGAACTGCTGTCCAGACTGGGTATTGACTTCTCGCTCATTCACAGGTTTAGTCCCTTTGACCCTCGGAACGGGGAACGTTCATTATCCCGAACGCTAGGATGCTCTGGTGAGGTCTTTGCTAATTAGTCAACCAGAGGTAACTAATCAACGCATCCGTTGGGGTTGCTCCGAAGTCCTTAACGGAGTCAGACTAGGGAGGCTCGAACCTAAAAGAGGTGTTTTTGCCTATGCAATAGCTGCAACAGGCTTACGAGCAAAAGCTACGATGTTGTTCGCATTTACTTTTGTTTTGAGTCTTTGATTAGCGAGAGGAGACTCACTCTCGACCTGAATCACAAGGCAGCTTTCGCCAACCTGTCGAAACCGGTACGGACCCATGAGGTTCTTCTATTTATATTATAGTCCTCTGGGGCAAAAATGTGTTACAAGATGACAAGGGAATAATGAACTTTTATTCTTAACTGTCATGAGCCAGACTACGGACAGAGTTCGCTGGACAATTCAAGATGTGGCAGCGTTACCTGATAACGAATGGATTCGTTATGAAATTATTGATGGAGAATTGTTTGTGACGCGCTCGCCCCACCATAAACATCAACATGTCATTGGATGTATCTTCTCTGTACTCAACACTTGGTCTTTGTCAAGTGGTTTAGGTGAACCTTCCATTATGCCAGGGCTAATTTTTTCTGACTCCGATAATGTAGCCCCCGATGTGGTGTGGGTGAGTTATGAAAGATTGGCTCAGATTCAAGATGAAGCGGGACATTTTCGCGGCGCACCGGAACTGGTGGTAGAAGTACTGTCTCCGGGAAAAGCTAATGAAGATAGAGACAGAACGGCGAAGTTGAAACTGTATTCAGTTCAAGGAGTACTGCAGTACTGGATTGTCGATCACATCGCTCAAAGAATGGAAATCTATCGACGAGAAAATGCTCAATTAAAACTGGTGACAACCTTGTTAACAGGTGATGTGATTACTTCGCCTTTGCTGCCTAATTTTACCTGTGAAGTAGCGCGTCTTTTTGTGTCGCGCAGTTAGGTTAGGGTTTTATCAATCATCTTCTGAATCTTCAAACAGGTTGGGGATGTCTCTTACCCCATGTAGAACACGAACTACTTCAATTGCTTGGTTTATGGAAAAGTCTTAGGTAAAGGAGACCATAGCTTCACCCAACAGTCGCAACTCTTAATTTTTTTGACTTTTTATATCAAGATTGGCAAGATTAATGTATAAAATACTGGTAGTATTTCAGCTCATGCATTTTTTATGCAATTGATGCAAGGTCAAAAGCTCAACGGGCGTTACAAGATAATTAGGCTGTTGGGATTTGGTGGATTCGGTGAAACTTATCTAGCTGAAGATCAATGGTTAGAAGGTGATAATCGGTGTGTTATTAAGCGTCTAAAACCAGATGTCGTCAATGCTCTAACGTTAAAATTATTTGAAAGAGAGGCTCAAATTTTAACAAAGTTGGGTAATCATGAGCAAATTCCCCAGCTCTTGGATTACAAAGCTTGGAGTGGTTGGGGTGGTGCCTTATATGAGTTGAAAAGATATGAGGAGGCACTTAAATGTTCTGAGCAGGCAATTCAAATTAAACAGGATGATCCTGATACTTGGTACAATCGCGGTTGGCTGCTAAATAACTTGGGAAATTACAATGAGGCACTAGTATCTTATGACCGAGTTATTGAAATTAAACCTGATTACCATCTAGCTTGGATTGGTCGTAGCATAGCACTCTTTGGATTAGGAAATTATGACCAAGCACTTGTAGCTTGTAATCAAGCTATTGAAATTAAACCAGATTACCCAGAAGCTTGGAAAACTTACGGCGATGTGCTAAACGCATTGGAGAGATATTCAGAGGCACTTACATCATTTGATAAAGCTATTGAACTTAAACCTGAATATGATGACGCTTGGAATCGCCGTGCTCTTACTCTACTCACATTAGAACGATACGAAGAAGCACTTATATCTTGTGACCAAGCCATTAAAATACAACCAGATTTATTTCTGTTTTGGATAGTTCAAGGCGCTGCATTAGATAAATTGGGAAGATACAAAGAGGCAATCGCATCTTTGGACAAAGCTATTCAACTTGAGCCAGATGAGTCTTTATCTTGGTGGAGTCGTGGTGTTGCATTAAATAATCTAGGAAAGTACTCAGAGGCTATCACGTCTTTTAACACAGCACTTACACTTAAACCAGACTATCAATCAGCGATAGAACACTTGAAGTGGACACAAACACAGCTACGAAAAAAGAAGTACAAAGCTTTGGCAATCTTGACTATATTTGCTACGATGGCTATTTTTATTATTTATAGTTGGAATGAATACCAAGAACAACAAAAGATTCGTCAAGAGCAACAGCAAAAAATTCGTCAAGAGATTAATGATATTATGAAATCTATTCGTCAAAAATAAAGATCGAAATATTTCTAAGTTTATTTAGAAGATCTGCATCACTGAAGTTTAGAAAATTTTTTGGTATGCAGCTAGAGAAATAATAAAGTAAAAATAACGTCTTTAACGGATGACAATAAAGATAACACCGAGAGCGATAGTGGTAGCTAGTTAAATTGGTGTAATGATATAGAAGCTGCCTTTGAACACCAAGTTGCTGGAAGTATATTTAATATTTAAAACCAAAATAGCTAATCGCCAGTTCTCCAGTCACCAGCAATTAGCTATTAGTTATAGTTAGCAATTGAGTTTTAGTTAAGTGCTTCTGCTCCACCCACAACCTCAAGAATTTCTTGAGTAATGGCAGCTTGTCGAGCTTTGTTGTAACTTAATGTCAAAGTACCAATCAATTGAGCGGCGTTATCGCTAGCGTTGCTCATGGCTGTCATCCGTGCTGCTAATTCACTAGCTGCGGCTTCTTGTAATGCCCTCAACAACTGGTTACTGAGATACAAAGGCAACAACGAATCCAGTATTTGTACTGGATTTTGCTCAAAAATCATGTCCCGAGGCAAGGGACGAAATTCTGTGGTTACTTTCTGCCTTTCTACCTGGAAATCACCACCACGGGTTGTCAAGCGGAAGATTTCATCGTCTTGAGCTTCTAAACCTTGGGGGTCTAGGGGTAGTAAGGTTTGTACCACGGGATTGGAACTAACTAAGGAGATGAATCGGGTATAAATTAACTCGATCCGATCCACACTTTCTGATAAAAACAAAGAAAGTAGTTCGTCAGCAATTTTATTTGCTTCGTCGGCGGTGGGAATTTGCTCTAAACCAAAGTAGCTAGCATCAATGGGGTAGTTACGACGTTGGAAGTACTGGAGTGCTTTACGTCCAACAATTACGAACTTGTAATCCACCCCTTGAGCTTTCAGCTCTTGGGCTCGCATTTCGGCACGTTTGATGACGTTATTATTGTAACCACCACACAAACCCCGATCGCCGGACACAACTAATATGCCCACGGACTTAATTTCCCGTTTTTTCAGCAGGGGTAAATCTGCCTCTTCAAAACGCAACCGGGTTTGCAGGCCATACAATATTTGGGCTAAACGGTCGGCAAAAGGACGGGTGGATGTTACCTGTTCCTGGGCGCGACGCACCCTCGCCGCCGCCACTAGGCGCATGGCTTCGGTAATTTTTTTGGTATTCTTAACTGACTTAATGCGATCGCGTATTGCTTTGAGATTTGCCATAATCTGATTTTAGATTTTAGATTTTAGATTTTAGATTTGGAATTTTGGACTTAATCCAAAATCATTCTGGGAAAGTTGGGTGGCGGGGTTTTTCCCCGCCCTGGCAAACTTTCCCCAAAATCTAAAAAATTGCTACGCCGTTGCCAAGAAGGTTTTCTTGTATTCGTTAATTGCATCTTTCAATGCAGTTTCTTCTGATTCACCCAGTACTTTACTGGTTTGTACTCCTTGGGTGTAATCAGGTTTACCAGTCTTCAAGTAATCCCGGAAACCGGCGGCAAAGTCAACAATTTTATCCACAGGTACATCATCTAAGTAACCATTCAAACCTGCGTAGAGGATGGCTACTTGCTCGTATACAGACAGTGGAGAGTTTTGGGGCTGTTTCAGCAATTCACGCAATCTCACACCCCTTGCCAATTGGTCTTGGGTAGCTTTATCTAAGTCAGAGGCAAACTGGGCAAAGGCTTGTAATTCGTCAAACTGAGCCAATTCTAGCTTCAGTTTACCGGCAACTTTCTTCATTGCCTTGGTTTGTGCTGCCGAACCTACCCTAGATACGGAAATACCAGGGTTAATGGCAGGACGAATACCAGCGTTAAATAGGTCGGAAGTTAAGAAAATCTGACCGTCGGTAATGGAAATTACGTTGGTAGGAATGTAAGCGGATACGTCACCAGCTTGGGTTTCAATGATGGGTAGGGCAGTCATACTACCTTTGCCCAATTCATCACTCAATTTCGCAGCACGTTCCAATAAGCGAGAGTGGAGGTAGAATACATCTCCAGGATACGCCTCACGACCGGGTGGGCGGCGTAGCAGCAAGGACATTTGCCGGTAAGCAGCAGCTTGCTTGGAAAGGTCATCATAAATTACCAAGGTAGCTTTGCCGTTGTACATAAAGTACTCAGCCATAGCTGCACCGGTGTAAGGAGCCAGATATTGTAGTGTGGCGGGGTCACTGGCGTTAGCTGCGACTATGATGGTGTATTCCATCGCGCCCTTGTCTTGTAATGTTTGGACTACGTTAGCTACGGTAGAAGCCTTTTGTCCGATCGCTACATACACACAAACTACATCTTCCTCTTTTTGGTTGATGATGGTGTCAATTGCGATCGCAGTTTTTCCGGTTTGACGGTCACCAATAATCAATTCCCGCTGACCCCGACCTATGGGAATCATGGCATCAATGGCGGTAATTCCGGTTTGCATGGGTTCGTGGACGGAGCGACGGGCAATAATCCCAGGAGCCATAGACTCAATCAATCGAGTTTCTGTAGTATTGATGTCTCCCTTACCGTCAATGGGACGACCCAATGCATCTACAACCCGTCCAATTACAGCTTCTCCCACGGGAATTTGAGCAATCTTACCACTGGCAGTTACGGAGCTACCTTCTTGAATTTGGCGACCATCGCCCATCAGTACCGCACCCACGTTATCTTCTTCTAAGTTAAGGGCAATACCAACGGTGCCATCTTCAAAATCCAATAGTTCCCCAGCCATAGCCTTATCTAGACCATAAATCCGGGCGATACCGTCACCTACTTGGAGTACGGTACCAACATTAGCAACTTTGACTTCTTGGTCATATTGCTCGATTTGTTGTTGAATAATGCTGCTAATTTCGTCAGGTCTGATTGAAATACTCATGAGTCTATTCTTGTTTTTTTTGAGACAGAAGCAGTTATAAAGTGAGGAGTGAGGAGTGATTAGTTAAGAGTGATGAGTTAAAATTCCTAACTCCTAACTCCTAACTCCTAATTCCTAACTCTAGGAATTTAAGCGCAAAGAAAGGCGGCGCAACTGACCCCGTAAACTGGCATCAATGACTTGAGAACCAACTTTGATAATTACACCACCAATAATGTCACTATCAATTTTGGTGTCCAACTCTACTTGACGAGCAGCAGTCATGGCGATCACCTTTTCTTTAATGGTCTGCTGTTGCGATTCGCTTAGGGGTACAGCAGAAGTCACCTCTGCTAATACAGTTTGAGTCAACTGACGCAATAGTGCTAAATACTGTTGACAAATATCTGCTAAAAAAGAAATCCGCCGTCTATCGACTAGCAACATTAAGAAGTTACGTAGATAAGGATTAGCTCCTTCTCCCAAAACTCTACCAACTACCGCCTTTTTGTCATCCGCTTCGACAAAGGGGTTATCAATAAAGTTACGCAACTGGTCGCTTTCTTGCAGCAAATTCAACAAACCACGCACATCTTCACCAATCTGCTCTGTGACATTGTTGGATTCTGCTACGGACATCAAAGCCTGGGCATAGGGTTGGGCTATTTCAGCCAGTGCTACATTACTTGTCATCCCTAGCCTCCCAGTAGCGCGATGCTGTTATCTATCAGTTTCTGTTGGGTGTCCTCTGCAACCCCTGTTTGCAACTCAGACTCCACTTTTTGTAGGGACATTGCCACTACCTGCTGCCGCAACTGAGCGATCGCTCTGTCTCTTTCTGTATTCAAATCCCTAGCGGCTGTTTCTTTCAACCGCTCCACGTCTGCTGTGGCTTGTGCCAGAATCCCTGACCGACTGGCTTTAGCATTCTCTTCCGCCGCTTTGATAATTCTCTGTGCCTCGGCTTGCGCCTGAGTCAATTTCTGCTGAACTTCAGACAAAGCGATCGCCGCTTCTTTTGCCTTGGTTTCAGCTTCCACAATGGTCTTTTCAATATTTGAGCGTCGCTCGCTTAACGTATTCGTTAATACCTTCCGCCCAAAATAAAATAATATGCCAACCAGAAGGCCTAAATTAATAATATTGGTTTCTAGAATATCGAAATTCAGACCGAAACCACCTTCTGATTCTGTGGCAAGTAATAAGACGGTTCCCATAATACTCATCTACAACTGCGCTGCTCCCTTGCTAATAGTGTGGTTTTCCCCAAGGGAAAAAGTGTCATTTGACACTTAATTGGCGCGATCGGACTTACGCCCTGCTGCGCGTATTTTTTTGGAACCACCAGTTACTAACTATCTAGTAATTACTCTATCTAGCTAAACTTGGTCCCAAAAGTTTGTCTAGTATCTGCCGACTCAAGGCATCTACCTGTTGTTCTAAAGAACTTAAAGCTTGCTGCTTTTGTTCTTCTATTTCTCGAGCAGCTTGTTCTCTTTGAGCTTGAGCTTCTTGCTGTGCTTCGGCAATTCTTTGGGCAGTAATTTTTTTGGCTTCTTCCTGAGCCGCAGCCAAAATTGCTTGAGATTGGCGACGAGCATCTGCTAATTGCTGCTCGTACTCCTCGGTTAATCTCTGAGCTTGAGCCAAACGTTCGGTAGCACCAAGCTGATTGTCGCGGACATAATTATCCCGGTCATCTAGTGCCTTTGTCAGTGGCTTATAAAAAATGGCATTCAACAAAGCTGCCAATATTAAGAACTGCAATGCCATCAAGGGCAAAGTAGCATTGAAATCAAACATTTGTCTCCTTTTTGGATGGCAAGCAACATCATCCAAATTGCGATAATTTTCTCTGCCCCATCATCCCCAAGGATGAGAACGAAATTCACAAAACATACCTTGTCAATATTAGAGACGTTGTATCCAACGTCTCTAAACTAAGGCATCGCTTTAGAGCTTAAGAAAAGGGGTTAGCAAATAACAATACTAAAGCAATAACCAGACCGTAGATGGTTAGGGATTCCATGAACGCCAAGGTTAACAGCAAAGTACCGCGAATTTTTCCTTCTGCCTCTGGCTGACGGGCAATACCTTCTACTGCTTGACCTGCAGCATTACCTTGACCAATACCAGGTCCAATTGCAGCTAAACCGATTGCTAGAGCAGCGGCGAGAACTGAAGCAGCAGAAACTAATGGATCCATTTTATTTTCCTTACCTTGAGTACAAAATCAACTATTTGGATTTTCAGATTTGAGGTTTTCAATCCCAAATCTAAAGTTACATCAACTGAGGCACTTTTTAATGTCACTCATGTTCTTCTTCACCATGCCCCTCCATCGCCTCATGAATATAAGCCGCAGCTAAGGTGGCAAATACTAAGGCTTGAATGGCACTGGTAAATAAACCTAAAGCCATCACTGGCAAAGGTACAAACAGAGGAACCAAAAGCACCAATACCGCTACAACTAATTCGTCCGCCAGAATGTTACCGAAGAGACGGAAGCTGAGGGAAAGGGGCTTGGTGAAATCTTCTAGAATTGCGATCGGCAATAGTATGGGGGTTGGTTCTATGTACTTTTTAAAGTAACCCAAACCTCGCTTACTAAAGCCCGCATAAAAATAAGCCAAAGAGGTCAGTAACGCCAGTGCTACTGTCGTATTGATGTCATTTGTTGGAGCGGCCAACTCACCCGCAGGTAGTTTGATTAATCTCCAAGGTATTAGAGCACCAGACCAATTGGATACGAAGATAAACAAGAATAATGTGCCAATAAAAGGCACCCAAGGACGGTATTCTTTCTCTCCAATCTGATTTTTCGTCAAATCCCGAATAAATTCCAGGGCGTACTCCATCAAGTTCTGTATGCCACTGGGAACTCTCTGGATATTACGGGTAGCTGCTAATGAAGCCACCACCAAAATGGCAATTACAAACCAGGAGGTGAGAAAAACCTGCCCATGTATTTTGAGGTTGCCCAATTGCCAATAGAAGTGTTCGCCTACTTCTAAGTTGGCAAGGGTAAAGGAGTTTAAGGCATTTAAGAAACTAAGCATTTCCATGCGGCAGTTTCCTCATACAAGGAGGATTGGAGGATTTTCTTTGTGAATCTGAATCCATCAAGAATCAGACATAAAAACCGTTTGCAGCGTGTAGACTATGAGCGTCGCTTTATAAGTTAAAAACCCCAAAAATATGGGTAAAACTTGTAGCTGATGCCATTGGGTCGCAAACACAATTAACCCAATAAACAGAGCAAAACGGGTTTTGCTCAACCGCTTTTTCTCCTGACCCAGCCGCTCAACGTCTTTTGCCAGCATTTTTAGATAAAATACGCCCACACAAGCCCCAATTAAATAATTTAAGGCCACATTGAGGGAATAAAAAATCCAAACAGAGATAAAGATAATCCCTGTAATTACAAGGGTCACTATCAACAACTGCTGGGAGAGTTGATAAAACTCTTGCATGGAACTGTCTGGTTCTGGGTCCTCAAAACCAGGCTGAGCATTTTGTCTTGTTGTCGGCGTGGGAACTCTCGATTCGTCTGACAAGCTCACGGGACTTGAAACCAGCGCAACTAGTTGTGTTGACTGCACATTCAGTCAGTTGAATCATATCATGATTGGGTAACATTACTTTAGAAAAAAACAATTAACTTCTTGTTACCTCATGTGCAGCAGATTAAAAAGGGGCTTCTGGCAGATGCTGGGGCAGAAGCTTTGTAGGTAAGGATTTTACGAGGATAACACCAATAATCAAATAAGTGTATTCACGGACAACAAGGAGGAAACGATGTGTTGAGCCGTGTACTAGGTGACTGGGTTTGTAGAGACAGAAGACAATATAAGGTCTCTTACAGAAACATTCTACCCTTTAGTTTATCCCCTTGTCATGGAATTGATTCATATTTCCCCATATTTATTTGTTGTCGTAGAGTTAGGATGAACCCACGGGAAGGCTGAAACCGGGCTGCTAGGTTGATACTCCTACCAGGAGGAACCCGAACCTAGGCAAAGGCAGTTAGTGGAATAATGAATTAGGAAATGATGAACCGTTTTATAGAAAATGATTTAGCGCGATATATCGAAGCGTTGCTGTGTAGAGTTGGAATCGGTAATTAAACATAAAGTAAAGAAAATAAGGGGATGAAGCCAGAAACCAGAAATATATTGCTTAAAGCTTACGCACAATTGCAAGAAATCATTGATGAATTATACGAAGCTCATGACAGAGCCATAGAAAATAATGATTTTGATGATGCTAGCTTACTAGCTAGTAGAGCAGATAGACTTTATCAAGAGGCAGAAAATTTGGAAATTGTGATTACAGAACTGGAGGACAGATGAAAACAATTGAAGAATTAAGGACGCGGATCAAAGAACTCAGTAAACAAGCTGTTGAACTCAGGCGAAAAGGTTCCGAAGTATACGAAACTAACCAAGAGCAAGCGAAACTCTTGAGGCAACAGGCAAGAGAGGCGATGAAACGCTGTCAAGTATTGATACAGGAGTTAAAGCGATCGCACTAGATTTACTTCCAGGAAATTTATTCTTCTGAGCGATCGCTTTATTAGTATTGGGTATTTTGTTGTTTAGATATTTCCTATTTCCCTGGTATGATGTGTTGGGTTACGCTACGCTCCACCCAACCTACGAGGGATTGCTATTGCACTGGTTTGAGTATGCCAGCAAAAGATAGATACCATGATGCAGTAAAAAATGCCTTAATTAAGGATGGTTGGGAAATTATAGCCGATCCTTACTTGATAAAATATGAAGATGCGGAACTTTATGCCGATTTAGCAGCAGAAAAACCCATTGCCGCAGAAAAGCAAGGTAGAAAAATTGTTGTGGAAATTAAAAGCTTTATTGGGCGTTCTTTAATGTATGATTTCCACAATGCTTTGGGGCAATACATAGTTTACCGCAATCTTATCCAATTAACAGAACCAGAATATACACTGTATTTAGGCATTGACGATCTAGTTTATGGAGAATTTTTCCAAAGGAAATCTATACAAGCAGTTATTGCCCAAAACAATCTTTTATTGCTAGTCGTGGATACAGAAACCGAGGAAATTCGGCTATGGATAAGCTAGAAGGCGAAAAACTAGAAAAATACCGTAGGGTAATTCAAAAGATATTGACTGAATATTATGAAATGACTGTTGCTCAAACACCCACATCCGCAGAAATTGAAGCAAGCGATCGCATTGCGTTTGATGAGAAACACGATCAATATCTTTGGTTTCGCTTTGGTTGGCAAGAAAAGCAGCGAATCCAGCACATTATTATGTATCTATGTATCAAAAATGGCAAAATTTGGGTGGAAGAAGACGCAACTAATTTGTGTGTTGTCGATGATTTGTTAGCTGCTGGGATTCCTCAAACTGACATTGTTTTAGGTTTTCACCATCCCCGCAAGAGAAATTTAACAGAATTTGCGATCGCATAATATTATGTCTAGTGCTTCGCTATTAGCAGATAACACTGTAATATCATCAGAAACCCTTCTCCTCCCAACAGGGGTGAGTGTAAATCTCTCCATCGGGCAAGGTAATTCTAACGGCATACTCATAGATAGCAGGAATATATTCGCATCCGGTAAAATCAATATCGGTGAAATGAAATTGGGTATTGGGCGCAAGCATTGCGCCCCTACATTCCTATCAATATTTTCGTGAATTGGTATCATCATCATCCTCTACGAAACCAGACACCTACTAGGTATAATCAAAGGCAAACTAGGTTTTGACCCTTCCCTCCATCACTCCTTCCCTCCATCACTCCTTCCCTCCATCACTCCCGTATCTTCTGGGTTGACGGTGCTATCTCCTCAAAGCCAATCTGGAATGAATTTTAGAGAGCAGGGGTAATGGAGGCAGAACAATTACTCAAGTTATATCAGGGGAAGAGAAGGGATTTTAGTTGGGTTGATTTGCGTGGTGCAATTCTTAATCAAGCACAGTTATGTCAAGCCAATTTTTATCAAGCCAAGTTAATGGGGGCACAACTTGAAGGTGCAAATCTCAGCCATGCCAACCTCAGGAAAGCTGACTTGAATGAAGCGGTTTTGACAGAAGCCTGTTTACAAGGTACGCAGTTAATTAAAACCAATCTCAGTCAAGCTAAATTAAATGGGGCGGACTTGACAGGAGCAGATTTAATGGGCACTCAGTTGGTAAATGCCGATTTGAGCAATGCCAATTTAAGTCAAGCTAAATTATATCGGACTAATTTATCTGGTGCTGTATTGTTGGGAGCGAGCATTGCAGTTGATGATTTGGCAGAGGCTGATTTGACTGGGGCAATTATGCCAGATGGTAGTACTTATGAAGAATGGCGGTTGTTGCACCAAAATCAGGCAGCTACAGAAGTTGATGGTGAGAAGGAAATAGCTGAAGAGTTACCAGCTAATTTAACCTTTGATTCAGAAGTACCAGAAGAGTCTAACTTACCTGTTATTCCCAAAAAGCCATTAACAGAAGAGGAGATGTGGAAATACTTGCCATTCCCTTCCTTAGCTCTACTTTTACTTGGTTATATTTTCTTTGGTCAAATATTGGAGACTTTGCAAGCAGGTATTATCTATTGGTTATTGGCTTGGGTTGGTTCTGTGGGTTGGGTAGCAGGAGAGTCCTTGACTTGGTTTGTACCAGTTTCTGCTGCTGTGGCAATTTTTATGGCTTTGGTGGGCGCTTTGTCAGGAATGGGTGGTTTTTTCTTAATGCTGATGATAATCGCGCCAACTTTCGCAGTATTTAGCGATTTGTGGTTTGTGGGCTTTGGATTTGGTAAAAGTGTGAGAGATTCTCTGTGGGTGGGAGGATTAATTGTTAGTTTTGTTTTGTTTTATATTTTTCTATTGTTTGGTGGTTCTGTAGGTTTAGGTTTCAGCTTTGTGCTGGGAATAGTAGGTAGCGGTTTTGGAGCAATTTCTTGGATGCAAATGGAGGAAAGAGGTTTTAGTAAGAACCAAACACTACCAATTTTTGGCGGAGTCACTGCGTTCGGTTTGCTTTCTGGTTGGTGCTTTGGTCAATTTTAGATTGCTCAAGAAATTTTTTAATATTGATTGGTTATAGAAAAAGAAGTCGCTGAACCAAAGTATTAATTTATATCACGCAGAGACGCAGAGGCGCAGAGAACAAGATTTATGATGACCCCATTATTACAGAAAATTGCAGGTATATGAGGTAAATTTTATTACGCCTCTTATCTCAAGCATCTGTATTTTATTTGTTATTTATTGGACAATATAATCAACTGTTTCTGCTGAATTTTTCTGACTTCATCTAAATCCAGTCCTACATTGTTTAATATTTCCGCCACCGTAGATTTACCGTTGCAACCTTGCAAAAATTCAAACTCTGCATCTGATAGTTTTACTACTTGGTAATCATAATTAAAAATGCTCTGACTGGGCCATCCTTCCATACAAGGGTGTCTTTCTGGGATAGCTTTGATTAATACCGCATCATCAGACCAAGTATTTTTATTTAGGGGAGGACGGGAAAGGAAAAATTCGTAGTGACTAATTTCTGGATCGAGTAATTCTATTAACCGATATAATTGCCGATCGCTCAATCCTTTTGCCCGTTCTATTAATTCCGGTGCTTTACCCAAAAGTCTTTCTATATCCCAATAACCACTGTTAGAAAAACCCACAAAATCCAATCCAGAAGCGTCAATTAATTCAAATACTGTCTCGACGTTGTAGTCAATTTCCTGGGGATGTACGTACATATCAGCAAAGCACTCATCCCGCATATTCTCCATTGCCCAACGTCTTTTTTCATACTGGACAAGGCGGTTATTTTCTGGTAAGGAAGCAAAGACTTGTCGCCCCACATTTACACCATCCCGGTAATCGCCCCGTTTATCACCTTGCAACAGAGCGATCGCTTTTTGCATTAGTTGAATTTCCCACCGTCCCAACTCACCATACACAAATATATGTAATAATCCCCCCGGTGCTAATTTCTTTGCCAAGGCTTTGATTCCACCAATGGGGTCTGGAGTATGGTGTAGTACGCCCACACAATTAATTAAATCGAACTCACCAGGTATTTGCTCCACATCAAACAAGCTCAGGTGATGAAACTCCACCCGATTGGCTCCAGAACGCTGACAACGCTCCCTAGCCACATCTAAGGCTCCTGCACTGAGGTCGATTCCCACTACGGAAGCTTCTGGGTTCAAATGGACTAAATACTCTGTACCTACTCCCGTACCACAGCCAGCATCGAGGACCCGGATATCTTGCCGAGTGGGTTTTTCCCCCGTACAAAAATTGTAGGCACTAGTCCAATGCCATCGCCAGTTATAACCTGGAGGGGGTTCATCCAGTAATGGTTCCGGGGGAAAGGGATAGGTGTTGTAGAGGTTAGCAACCGCAGTACTAATTGTTTGTGAGTCGGACATTGGCATTCAATTTTAGATTTTGGATTTTAGATTTTGGATTTTGAAAGATAACAGTACCTAGTACAGTTGGGCGGAAATAAGCAGACCATTTACAAAAGGTCAAAGCAAGGAAACACAGTACTTTTGACTTTTGAATGGGTGACTTTTGACTTCCAAGGCAGCGGTACTAGATAGGTTAGGACATCATAAAAATGCCAAAACTATTTCACGGCACGAATTTTTTTGTATTCTGTTTATTTTTTAGCGATCGCAATTCAGTATTCTTTTATTGTTGATGAGAATGGGCAGGTTGAAAAGATAGGTAGGGATTTTTTTGGGCGGAGTACACAGATCCCCGACTTTTTCAGGAGCATCCCAAATTTTAAGAAATAATCTATCCAATACCCTAGAAGGGTATCGCTACACGAACAAAGCCCAGCGCCTGGGCTATAAAACCCTCTTAGCCCGCCTAATCGCGGGCTTGGTTCGTATAGCCCCAAGCTTTAGCCTGAGGGTTTTTTGAAAAAATGGGATGCTCCCACTTTTTCAAAAAGTCGGGGATCTAAACACCCACTTTATCCCTGTTATTTTTGGAGATATATTTTCGGATCTTTAGCAACCCAACCTAAAGAAGAACGCGATCGCACTTCAAAATGAAGATGTGGTTGTTTAAAATTTGGCACCCCTGTTGTGCCCACAGCTCCCAAGGTATCTCCGGCTTGCACTTGCTGTCCGGGAGCTACATTGATACTATCCAAATGGGCATAACGGCTTTGTAACCCTCCACTGTGGTTAATAATCACTAAATTGCCATAACTACCTTGTTCCTTAGCTAATACTACCGTACCTGGTGCGATCGCTTGCACGTTACTTCCTTTATTAGCTAACAAATCAATGCCACTGTGGAAAAATACTTCGTTATCACCTGGATTTATCTGCCAACCATAGGGTAAAGCAATTTTTCCCGGTGTTGATAAAGGATAACTACTTACCTGTATTGGTTGATTAGTTGCATTGGTCCTAGACTTAGCAATAGTGGGTCTATAACGTTTGCCATTGACCACGGGAATAAATGCTAAATTACCCGGCGGCTGACAACCATTCAATTCAAATAGTACATCTGGACGCACTTTGTACTGTGCCCCTAATTTTCGCCAGGTTTGTCCCCTAGGTACTTCTATGACTATGCCATTGTAGGGAGGAATCAAAATGTTGCTACCAACGGTAAGTCTACCATTTTGTAAGTTCGGATTCATGGCGATAATACTTTCTGGTTTGAGATTATAGCTTTGAGCAATCCTCTCTAAATTTTCACCTCGGTTAACTTGATGGCGTACAAAACTTTCTAGGGCTGGAGTGGGACAATTTATCCTGGTATTCTGCGATCGTGATACTTGTGGAGATATGAATGTTAAACCCAGGGTGTTAACTAAACCAAAAAGCAATAGGATATAAACTCGAAAATTTATCTTCATCTCAAATACAGCAATAGGTTGATATGAACTTTTAGATGATAAATAGGAGAATAAAGATTCTGGAGTTAGTGGAAGAAAAAAGAAAATACAGTCTCGACACCCCTGCCTAGATATTTTAATCATAATGCGGAACTGAAGGCGAGCGATCGCTTGATAAGCAATATAGTTGCCACGGACTGAGTATTACAGAATTAAAGAGACGTTATTAGGACTTACGCAACTGGCATATTTTTTCTCTAGGGTGCGTGACAGCGGGAAAATATTTGAACGTAGCAATAGGACTTATAACATCACGCACCAACCAACGATTGTGACAATTGCGTAAGTCCTGGTTATAATATGATGCCTCGATATATGTTGTTTTAATTTTCAGTCATTTTTGGATTGATATGAGGTTGGTATTCTTAAATTGATCAGAAATACTATATGGTTTTTCTCAATGTTTATATTAGTTATATTAATTACGCTATTCTCTGGTAAAAAATCACCATCTGAAAATTGATTAGATTGAGTTTTATAACCTGCTTCCTCAAGCCACTCACTAATATTTCTCCAATTTTCTATTTTTTCATCATATTTATCGAGCAGAACTTTAACATATTTATAGATAGTGGCGCACAAATCAGTTTCAACACCCTTAACATTCTTACCTAACTTTTCGGCTATTTCAGCCGGACTATAACCACAAAGCAATCCCCGCAAGTGTCGTTTTTCAGATGGTGTCATACGCTTTCCCTTCGCAGAACTCAAATCTGCGTATAGAGTTTCTAAGTCCCAGTGGTTTACTGCTTGGCTAAACTGTTCGTCATTTACCATAAATAAAATTCAGCAATATTACTGATGCAATCCTAGCATTATTCCTGATGTATATCAGGTGTTAGTTAGTATTTTAGATATTTACACTGAGATTAGACAGAAAAACAGATGTGAGTAAATGCCAAAGTCAAGTTAATTTGTGAGGAGGCAAACCTATGTCAGTTTTTGATCAGCGTGGTCAGAAGGTAACATATCAGTACAACGCTGCTGGCAACATCAATTTCAGTGATGTTCAAAATCGTGCAGACCTTGTGAGTGAAATAGAAAAGCTCAAAGCTGAGGTAGCAAAAGCCAGAGAAGCGGAGGTTATAGATGCTGATTTAGCCACAGACGTTGAGTACCAAATTACCAAGGCTGTTCAGCAAGCTAGTAAGTCTGAACCAGATAAGAAAACTATACTCAATCATATCGGTACAGCAAAAGACCTTATAGCTGGAGTAGCTCAAGCTAGTGGTATCGTCACAGCTTTATTAAAAGTTGCTGAACTGGTTCAGAGTTTGTTCTAGTAATCAGGTATTTCCTTTGTAGCTGTATTCCCACTAAAGATTATGACAAGCTATGACCAACGAGGTCAAAATGTTGATCAACAGTTCAATGTTAATGTTGAGCTTAATTCAAATCCAGAACCTCAAGAATTATTGAACAAAGGGATTCAATTACTCGAAGCAAAATCTTATCAGCAAGCAATAGAGGTATTTAAAGAGGTTATTAAAATAGATCATTCAATTAGTAATGCTTACTTTCTTTTAGCACTAGCATTACTCAAAGGAAAGCGACCGAAGGTATTAAAGAGTCGTGAAGTAGAAGAAATAGACGAACTACTAAATGCAGCTACTACTATGGGTGACTCAGATGGTACTGTTCAGTGGTTTCGTGTACTTCTTCGTGATGATTATTATAACGGTAACGGAATAACCAAATATTCACCACCATCTGTTAGTAATCTTATTGAAACTGCTAGCTTGTGTAATACAGATCCCAATAGATTGAGAGCATTACTTATAAGGTTACCTATGTATGATAATAGAATATACGGAATACTTGTTCAGCAACTATTTGAATTTAAGTAGATAAATTGAGCATGAAAACAGTATCTACAAATTCTTCAGAAGATAATAAACGAAAGCGAATTCGGAACTACTTTACTAAATCAAAATCAAATCTAATATGGGCAATAGGACTCATTATTATTGGAATGTTCATTTTATTTGCGGAAATAACGCAAATAGGCATAATTTTCTTGCTTTTTGGAGTAATATGGCTATTTTTCATATTTAATAGAGCCACACCAGGAGATCAGACAATAGATGCTTGGTTAATAGATGATATTGAACAACTTAAGAAGCGTTCATTAGAACGACTTAATCTAGATGAATCTGAACTCATTAGAGATTCTATTGTAGTTCGAGGACCTATTCTTTGGAATACGAATGGAATTCCAAATGATGAAATTGTTTGGAAAAAAGGTAAAGACAAGGGAATCAGATTTAGTGCTAATGCTATAACAATAGTGCATTTAACTGAGCATAAACTTAGCTCTTATCAATGTGATTATAATTTTATCAGAGGTGTTCCTCTCAATGAGCAAGATGATGAGTTTTACTACAAAGATGTAGTATCTGTTTCAACTCGTGATGAAGCAACTAACTATACCTTACCAAATGGTGAATTGATGAAGCACGCACAATTTTTCAAAATAACCGTACCAAATGATAGCATCAAAGTTATAGTTAATTCCGCTGATTTAGTAAAATTTACAGGTGGAAGTATTACTGAAACAGGACTTGATAATGCAGTTAAAGCTCTGCGTAAAGTATTAAGTGAAAAGAAAATATAGCTTGTAGTTTGGCTTGAAGCCTTTGCAAAATCCAACATCTATCATCATCGACCCCTTCCTTCAAAAAAAAACTCAAACTCTCTTGCTGCGACATTTGACCCAACCTGCCAAGCTTATTCAATATACTGCTATATAATAGTCATCGCGCCAAAGTTAGGAAAATGATACCTATTCTGAATTATTGAACTGCCCTATTCTCTCAAGGCAAAGGAATGCCACCAGGATTACAAGTCATATTAATCACAGTATATTGCTTCTCCAAGTTTCTAATTTTTTCATCCTGCGCTCTCAAAATATCCGAGTAATTTTGTGGTGGATTACCCCAACACCCTGCAAGTTCATAGAAGCGAATTTCTCTACCGGAACCATCGACGAGTCGATCATTTTTACAGCTTGCTCGTAACTCTGTGAGTTTCTGCTCAACCGTTACTTTCTTCACCGTATCACTATCACCAATTCCTGATGACAATGTGGCTGAAACAATATCTGTGAGTTTCCTTTCAGGAGGTAAACAGGTAATTTGCAAGGGTTTTTGACAAGCGGCTAGACTCTGAGAAGTAAAAAGAACAAAGCACAAGCAAGCATAATAGAGGAACTTATGTGTTGGCATAGATATTGTAAATTTATACTAAATTAAGTCAGCATAAGCCAATATGGTACTGCTCCGCAGAAGCAAGCTACAGTTAAAAAATAGTAGCGACTGCCTTGATTTACATAATTAAAGATTATTGATTTATCTATTTTGCTTTGATTTTTAAAAGTATACAATTTTTTACCATTTTTTTATCCATGAATACCAAATTTTATTGATAAAGATTCCTATGTATTCAACACATTTACGTTGTTTCAGCCTCTCGATTTTTTTGTATCATTTCGTGTATTTTATAATAGGGGCATTTTATGGCAACTTATTCAAATAACGGCTAAAACCCTATTACTGTCGTTGGATTTGGATATCAGTTTTGGATAGACTTGAATTGCTTTAGATTTGACTAATTGCATTTAATATGATATTTGGTTAAATTTTCATTAAAGCATAAGCGATCGCTCTCATCTGATCTAAACTTTAGATACAATCCACAATCAAGTGCAAATTTTCCCTACCAACCAGAAAAGATAAAATAGACTCAGCCTATTAGCAACATTGGCGACTCTGAGATGAAAACCCTAGCAAAATGGACTATCACTCCATGATAGAAGCGGGAATTTTGCATAATCGCCGTGTGGAGTTACTCGCAGGGGAAATAATAGAAATGACTCTAGAAACCCCCATACACTACAACACAGCGAAGCGAGGGGCAAAATATTTAGAGCAGTTATTAGCTGGTAAGGCAGATGTACGTTTTAATGGTCCGATCACCTTAGAAAATTCTGAACCAGAACCAGATATAGCCATAGTTCGTTTACCAGAATCAGAGCATAACAACCGTCATCCACAAGCAGAAGATATCTTTTGGTTAATAGAGGTGGCAAAAACAAGTCAAAAAAAAGACTTAGAACTCAAAACGACTATATACGCTACGGCTCATATTCAAGAGTATTGGGTTTTAGATTTATCCACCAAACAAATAACTGTGTTCCGCGAACCCCAAAATGGTCAATACATGACGCAGCAGATATTTAGCAAAGGTATGATATCGCCTGTAGCATTTCCGGAGATTCAAGTGTCAATTGAGCAACTTTTGAATTAAATAAAAATACTTAAATCAATTATTTTAAAGATTTCTCAAACTCCTTTACTGCAATACTAGACCCAACCTGCCAAGCTCTTTCAACATACTGGGGTATAACATTTATCACATCAAAATCCGGAAAATGATAACTAGTTTCACATTCCTGATAACCTTCCCCCTCAAACCGATAAATGAGTAAATTACCCCGGCGATAAATCCACAGTTCCCCAGGAGCAATAACTTGATAATCTTCAGGTTTAGTAGTAGAAGTTAAATCAATTTCGATCGCTAAATCTGGAGCTGGATTGACTGCTAAATCTAAGCGTTCCTTGCCCAAAATACCCTGAAGATTTTCGATATAAAAACAGTAATCAGGTTCTACTCCTTGCAAGCGATCGCGTTTTAAAGTAATAGGTGTAAAAGCATCCCAATCTTGACCTTGATGCTTTAGCAAAGCCTTGACCATATCAGCCAGAATATCAGCATTTTTACCATGTTCTGGCAGAGGCGACATAATTCTAATTACTTGGGTATCACTGCTATATTTAATCCTCAGTCCTGCTTTATCCAGCCGACGGGCAAGCAAATCTTCATAATCATCCCAACTGCGAAACCTGAGAATTAGCTCATCCCCCGGAGCCAGTTCAATTTTATCTGGGGTGATAGTAGGTAAAATCATATCAGCGATCGCCTGTGATATTCAACAATCATAGCAAACCCAAAAATCCTCCATAGTGGGGAGGAAAATTTTTGCCCCAGATTATTAAAATTACAGCGAAGAAGCAACTGATGAAGTTGACATAACCGCAATCAACCGTCAAGCTATTCTTGGTGAGCATAAAACTGACATCCAAGTAAAAAATCTTGGCTAATTTTGTTAGTTTTGACATACCCTATATAGAGTGCGTAAACACTTACGTACATTTTTTACTGTTTGAGGAACTATTTAATGACCGCAAC
>JASJDS010000165.1 GCA_030065055.1 Calothrix sp. MO_192.B10 | reverse complement strand
ATAGTAGATGTCCGCAGCGTAAAGCCTACGGCATAGCTGCGCTTACCGCGTAGCGTGCGCGAAGCGCTCACGTAACGTAGTGGAGCGTGGCAATCCCATCCACAACCAAACTACTACAACAGAACGCAACTTGGTATTAGGAATCCATGTTTGTGTATAAGCGTAATGAGTTATAAACAATTAATGCTTCAACCAGACTCAGACGTAAATTTACTACTTGGGGGAGGGATAGATTCCACAGCTTTAATCGCCTTCTATCTTTCACGTGGTTCAACTGTCAGAGGTATCCACTTTAACTACGATCAACCCAGCTTTGAAGGAGAACACCGTGCAGTTCTAGCACTAACTCAACATTACAATATCTCCCTCACTACTATTGACTTGGGGTTGAAAATCGCTTGCACTCAAGGAGAATATCACTGTCGCAATGCAACCCTACTGCTTGCAGCTACCAGTATTCTTCCCAGCAAAAAAGGTAGATTTGCTATTGGTATTCACACCGGAACACCTTATTATGATTGCTCAAAAATTTTTTTAGAAGATATTCAACGAATTTTTGATGGTTATTTTGCTGGTTCGGTTCAAATAGAAGCTCCATTTGTAGAATTCACCAAAAAAGATATTTTCAAATATTGTAAACTTGCTAAAGTACCTATAAACTTGACATTTAGCTGCGAACGTCGCAGTGATATCCCTTGTGGAGAATGCCCATCATGTTTAGATAGGAGAGCATTGGATGAGAATTTCCGAAATCTGTAAATGTCGTCAAATTTCTATTATTGATGTTGCAACTCCTCTCATCATTCCATCATTTTCCAGTAGGGGATTTCCTGAGGTAAAAAACATTTATGAATTAACTAAAGACTATATTACCGACATTTCGCTTATCAGTGCCTATGATATATACTACTATCTGCAAAGTGTAGAAGATATTTATGCTTCTAATGTTATCTTTATCGATAGTGGTGGGTATGAGACTAAATCTATTCAATCATCTGTAAATTCAGACGATGTATATGCACTAAGAGATAATGACAACATTCATACTTGGTCTAGAGAATTGCAAAAAAATGTTATTGATAATTTACAACCTTTATCTCAATTAGTGTTGATTAATTATGATGATTTCAATAACTATGAACCAACTTTAAAGCAAGTAGAGCTTGCAAAATATTTTTTTCAAACATATCCAGATTATGCCTCAAATTTTCTTTATAAACCAGAAACACCAGAATCTCCAATCATCAATATTGACAGTTTACTTGAACATGTACATCATTTAACTTCATTTTCCGTACTAGGTATAACAGAAAAAGAACTTGGCAATTCTATACTGGAAAGATGCCGCAATATTTTAAAGATTCGCTCTACCCTAAACGAGCAAGATATTCAAATTCCCATCCATATTTTAGGATGCTTAGACCCATTTTTAATTATTTCATACTTTCTTTGTGGAGCCGATATATTTGATGGACTTGCTTGGCTGCGCTACGCTTTTGTTGAAGGTCTTACCCTATACCCATCAACCGCAGCACTCATGCAAGCCGACTGGCATTATACTGATAAAGAGCGAGATGAAATTTATAGTATTAAAAATCTTGAAAGTCTTAGCTCTTTATCTCATGCAATGCATAGGTTTTGTAGGACAAGACTTATTCAATAATTTTCTGCTTGGAAGAAAATTATGCCGCAAGTGCTTAATTTAGTAGAAAACGCAGGACTAAAAGTAGTGGAGTAATAATCATGGGTGGTAGCGGAGGAAGTTCTAGCTGGTCTTCCAGTAGTTCTCCAAATGAAATTAATCAACTAATCCGACGTGCAACGGAACGCACAGAAGGATCTTCTTATAACTCAGAAGTCAATAGCCTACTACAAAATGCCTTAAAGGAATTTAATGCACGAGATGTAGAAGCAACTCAAAGACATTTAAATGTCCTCAAAAAAGCTATTGAAGGAGAAATAGAAAATAGCGTTGACCTATTATTTGGTGGTTCAATTCGTAAAAATACATTCATCAATGGTTTGAGTGATGTAGATACATTAGTACTTGTTAATAACACATCATTAGCAACAAAATCTCCTCAGGAAGTTTTGAAATACTTTGAAGAGAGAATTCAACAAAGGTTACCTGATACTAAGGTTTCTGCTGGTAATCTAGCTGTAACAGTCCGTTATTCAGATGGACAAGAAATTCAACTTTTACCAGCTATCAAAACAGCAACTGGTGTTAAAATATCCAATCCAGAAGAAGGTAAATGGAGTAACGTAGTACGTCCTGATTCATTTGCTCGCAAACTAACTACTGTAAATAAACAGTTTTCTGGAAAACTTGTACCAACAATCAAACTTTTTAAGCCAGTTGTCAAAGATATCCTGCCTAAAGACCTCAAAATATCTGGTTACCACGCAGAATCACTAGCTATTGAAGCCTTCAAAGGCTATCAGGGAAGTAGAACATATAAAGAAATGCTGACACATCTTTGCCGTGAAGCAACCAATCTCGTTAAGTCACCAATTAAAGATAAAACAGGACAATCGCTACACGTAGATAACTACTTAGGAGAAGCAAATAGTCAGGATAGGCTCAAAACATCAAAATTTTTAGAAAGATTAACAAAACAAATGGACAAAAGTGACAATTTAAAGTCACTAGCCAAATGGCAAGATTGGTTTGAATAATAGTTACTAATAAGTAGCTAGATATTACAGAATAAAATGTATCTGTAGTCAGGAGACAACATGAGTGTGGTCATAAATAGTTGATTGCAATCAACGCTCGTAACAAGCAAGACAAGGGTGAGGATTGAAAACTTAAGCAACTGGTTTTAACCCCACCCAAATATTATTGGTACAAATTAAACTTGATGAGCATTAATTAATACTTTTCTAACTGATTTCCAATAGGTTTCAAACATAATTTGATGTTCCAATTTGGAAATATATAAATGTGGCACTTCAGCCCTTTTTATTCCATACAAATAAGGGCAAATTAACATCTGCCCATTTAATTCATTTCCATCAACACAAGTAGCAGACATATAAGGTAAATTTGAAGAAATATATATCTCGAATCTACCCGGTAATCCTAATTTATCAAATTCAGCTCTTAATGCTTTTACAACATCAAGAGAAGTTCGGATACGATTGATAAGCTCTAATTCCGCTCTGTCTTGAGCATATTGTTTAGCGATTTCACAATCAGGGTCTAGAAAAATATACTTAAATATAACTCCTTTTTCTAACAAGTTTAAAATAGGATCTTTAAATTCACGAGGAGGTCTTTGCTCAAAATATCCCACGAAAGAACGGTGAGCAATTCCTAAGCTAACTACCTCGGATTTAGCATTCAAAAGTATATCTACCTTATCAGAAATACTGGGTCTGCCATCTTCATATAACTTCAAACCAGCTTTGTAATTAGGAAATTTACTATCTAATAATTCTTCCAGTTCAGTCATAAAAAGTTGACGTTCTTCAGATTTAATCAACTTTTCGTAGAAAAATGGTATAGCAACTGCAACAGCCAAAAACGTACCAATATCCTTAGTTGCATCCCAAAAAAATCCCGTTTTCCCCAAGGCTGCTAGTCTCAGCAAAACGCCTAAAAGAAAAACTATTACCCCTGCAAGACTGTAGTATCTACCCAGAAGTTTTTTCAAGGGACTTTTTAAATCTTGTCTTGGTTGATTTGGCATTTTTTTCTACAGACACTCTTAGTATTATTCTATTAAACTAAAATGTAAATCCAGTCAAAAATAAGACGTAAATATAAGTACTGATGCTAATTAAGGGATTGCGAGTTCACATTGCAGCTAGCGCAAATGCAAGCATAGACCAAAATATCCTCCGTTATGCCCATGAGTTAGTCACAGAACTTGTAAGAACACTGTTAGTAGAGGGAGCAATGTTTCTTACAGGTATCGGGAAAGATCCTCTATCAAATCATCCTAGTCCACTGCCAATAATTTTTGACTGGACTGTACTTAGTGCTGTACACGAATGCTTGCAGCAGGAACTAGTCTGTACCTCCGATTTTCCAGAACGTCTGATTTACACAATAGGAACAAGTAAGACAGAAAACCAAATTCCTGATCGCCGATGCGATTTATGGGAATCCCTTCAACAGAAAAATGCAGTTGAAATAAAGTTTCTTGAGGTAGGTTTGGCATCAGGGGCATTACGTCGGCAACTTCAAGCACCACGAGGGGATATCCTCATCATTATTGGTGGAGGGGAAGGGGTTCAACACTTGGCAGGCTTATACATAAAAGATGGTAAACCCGTTATTCCCCTCGACCTCAAAATTGGCTCTAGTTGCAATGATGGGAGTGGGGGAGCGCCACGCTTGGCGATGGAAATGCTTGGAGAACCCCATCGCTTCGTCCGTATTTCTGATGTTAGTGCAGCTGGTAGCCTGGTAGCTGGTTTAACAACCCGTCAAGGCAAAAGACCTGTTAAGGAGGTAGTACAAGCTATAGTAAAGTTAATCCAGTCATTGGAGCCAAATCCTACCCCCAACCAGCTTCAATCTTCCGTACCCAACAACCAAGAAATGAACTTAAGACCACAAGGTCAAAATTTACCGTGTGCGGTTATACTCACTGCTATTCCTGTAGAGTATGTGGCTGTTCGCAAGCATCTCAGCGACCTCCAAGAAGAGACGCATCCCCAAGGAACAATTTACGAGCGAGGTAAATTTATCGCTAACAGCAAGGTTTGGGAAGTGGGGATTGTTGAAATTGGTGCAGGAAATTCAACTGCGTCACTGGAAGCAGAACGGGCAATAAACCACTTTAACCCCCATGTCATACTTTTTGTTGGTGTAGCAGGTGGTATAAAGGATGTTGCCCTTGGTGATGTGGTAGCCGCGACAAAAGTATATGGCTACGAGTCGGGTAAGGCAGAAATTGAATTTAAACCTAGACCAGATGTTGGACAATCCGCGTACAAATTAATACAACGAGCTAAGGCTGAGGCAAGAAAACCAGACTGGCAGCAAAGGCTAACCGAACCCACTCCAACTTCGATCCCTCGCGCACTCATTGCACCTATTGCTGCTGGTGAAAAAGTGGTAGCTGATACCAAGTCCAGTACTTACAAGTTTCTCAAATCAAACTACGGCGATGCGGTAGCAGTGGAAATGGAAGGACGGGGCTTACTAACAGCAGCTCATGCCAATCAGCAAGTATCAGCCCTCATTATTCGTGGAATTTCTGACCTTATCGATGGTAAAAGCAAAGCAGATGCTGCTGGCTCGAAAGAAATAGCTGCACGTCATGCTAGTGCGTTTGCTTTCGAGATTTTAGCCAAGTTTAGCGTAGACAATATAAGTAGCACAACAACTACCAAGAAAAATACTGTTTCAGAACCAGAGTCACATAACGACTCTAGCTTTCCTGAAGAGAATACTCCGGATATTATCGAACAACTCAAAAAGCTTACACCCAAAAAAGTGGTCAGTTTATTGACAACTTATCAAGAAGTAACTACATTCATTATGGATTTGTGGAATGAAGCTAACAGAAGAGCTAAAAAAAGTCAGCTTGTAGAAGCCGTTTTTCTTCTTGAATTTGCTATTGGTACTTGTAATGTTATTGATGATATTATTCTAGAGCTAGCAATAACCAAAGACTTGGAATTTATAAAAGCTAAACTAAGCTAAGAAACAAACCTTTAAAGGTCATCCCTGACTTCTAGTGGTAAGGAAGCTAGCTTCATAAAAGCTTACCCAAGTACATTTAATTAGTACTTGAGTACTATACCCCATTATCGTCTATTTCCCAACTTCTACTTGGCTAAATTCTGGCTTAAAACCCTTCCAGTAATTTCCCTACTTGTTCCGATGCAGGAAGTTTTAAGGCTTATCGTGCCTTAGAAAAACTTTTCGATTTACTGAATTTGTTTTTACAAACTAGTCCCCCACGAGAAAATCTCACAACCTGCCGATGAAAATGCTTTAATGCTTTGTGACTAATTCCTCAAGTTAGCACGCAATGCGCCCCTACTCCGCGCTGATTAACTATTTTCAAGTTAGCCACTGCAATATTTGAGATGACATTAGCATCAATTAGATATTTCACCAGGTTGCTTCTCTTTCTTCAAAAAATCTATGTTTATAAGTCAAGATAATCATATAACAAAATATTGATTAAATATTTTTATATACAAAACTTAAGTTTTTGAAATATTCAGTAATGTTCTTGGGAGTTATTGACGCTATTCTCAATAGTCAAACGAAATAATAGTAATTACAACCATGTAATATGGTATATGTATATTGGCGAAAGTAATTCACAATTTTAATTTTGCTACTTTAAAGCTTGAAAACCCATTACTTTTTTGTAGTACGTTATTTGCTTATTGAAAGAATTTCCTACAATTTACAAAAATCAACCCGACTTTAGTTTACATAACTTAAATATCAAAAAATATTGATTTGATTAAAGTAAGCAGATAGTGAGATGATGGAGGGTTTACCAAAAAAATCAACTGGATACAAGTCCTACAACGGGAGTGTGGGTGAACGAAAAAATGTGTGGGAGAGCCAAAATACTTATTACTTATTACATTATTTTCCCAAGTTCATCTACATCAACTCTTGTTCAGCCTGAAGCCAATGCTCTAAAGATTTCCCATCTGGATAGCCATTTCGTTGCCAGATTTCATAGGCTTTCAAACGGATATCATCTTCATCTGGGCGGTTAGGAATAAAATGTTTGCAGGAATTGTTAGTGAAATTGTAGGGAATCTCTGCAAAAAAATCTTGGCGACCTAGAACTTCAAGTGTAAAACGATAACAATTTTGTTTTATGGGACAGTGTTTACCCGGACACAGAATAATATCGTAAGGCATATATATTTTTCTTCTTGGGTGATTTTTGGAACTAATTTTACCAATGACAAGGGCGCAAGCATTGCGCCCCTACAACGGATCTGCTATAGGTCAAAGATTCTGATCACATCTGTTGATATGGAAAAGGATATGAAACGTCAAAATCACCTTTATTTTTCTTTGTAACTTTGCGCTTTTGCGCCTTTGGGTGAGGTAAATTCATATTTTCAATCAGCAACGCCCAATTTCTGATTCAATCTTTCTGAAACCCCTTGTGTTAATAACCTCTCCCGTATGGGATTTTGAGTAGTAGATGGTTGAGTTGCTTCACTTTTCAACATCCTCATCAAAGATGGCTGATGGGGATGCAAAGATTTAGCAAATTGCTCATACAACTCTGGGTTAACTGCAAAGTGAAAGGCTATCTCCTTTCCTACTTCCTGCAATCTTTGTGGTAATTCAGCTTCTGTTGTTTGTAATAATTCCGCAAGATGTCTGTTTAATAAGGCTTGGGAAAATACAACTTCTTCTGGTTCATCACCACATAATTGGGAGTCGAACAAATTTACGAAAGTCTCACACCCATCACTTTCTACAGATGTATGTTGCTGTAATGCCAAACCAGGTTTAATTACCGATCGCTCTACATTATGTTCGACATCATCGGGTAGGGGTGCAGCCATTAATTTTTCGGCATTAACAATACCTGCTCCGAATTTATTGGGTTCCCAGGTGGGAAAGCGATCGCAGCTATCCTGTAAGATTTGATTAAATATAATGGGAATATTTTGGGCGCCGTAACGTTCAATTAGTTTGTCCCTGCCGTGGTAAGACAGCCATAATGCTGCCAATCCTGTGACTAGTGGTGCAGAGAAGGAAGTACCGGAATCTTGCTCAATATTGTATTGCCAATCTCCACCATCATTCTTTTTCCGGGTTTTGGCGTGCCATAGAGCCTGAGCTGGTGCAGTTACATCAACCTGTTTTCCCCGGGATGCACCCCACCAAATTTCCCGACGAATATTACTCCCACACACAGCAATCACTTCATCATAGGCAGCTGGATATACCACGTAAGGAACCATAGTTCCCGATGCCGCCACAATAATTAAACCCTTTCTCTGGGCATAAGCGATCGCACGTCGCAAACGTCGGTTAGGAAAAGCCGTTCCCAAACTAATGTTAATCACATGGCAGCCATTATCAGCAGCATATTCAATTGACTCTGCCAGGGTACGGAGACTCAAAAGTACCACAGAGTAAGATACTCGCAGGGGAACTATCTTTGCTCCCGGAGCCACACCCGTCACATATTTACCATTGGCATAATTACCCTGTGCTTCGGGGGGACTAATCATCAAACTAGCAGTTGATGTACCATGACCGGGATTATTAATAATTTCACCGCCGGATTCTTCTAGTAGGTCTAGGGGTTCTTGGTCTGGCTTGAGAAAATTGCGACCTTTTTCTAGCAGTAAGTTAGCAGTAATTTCTGGGTGTGTGGTATAGCCAGTATCGGGATGAGCAATTACTATGCCATGTCCGGGTAATTTATCGGGTTCAGGGAAATACTTCTCCCATACCTGCAAAACCCTCATTTGTTCCAGACCCCAATGGACATCATTACTTTCATTGTCAACTTCACCATCAAAGGCTGCTAGTTGCGATCGTAAATTAGCAGTATCCTTACCTTCAGTCAAGGGGACAGCAAACAATGGTTCTACATCAATAATATCGGCTTGCCATTGCAACTCATAACTTTTGTCCCAAGCTTGTTTTACCGATAGTGCATCATCCTCAAGAGTTATTTCAAATTCGGTTGAACTGTCGCCAATTGGTTTAATTTGCCAATCCTTACCCAGAACTTTGGCGACAATTTCGTGGCATCTATCCTCTAAACCAGGTGCAACCATTTGTAGAAAAAAACCTTCAAACCTGGGAGGGATAATATTGGGTTTACTAATTTGTGTATGTATTTGCATACTAGGTAATGTTGACAGGCATACCTATATATTTACAACTGAATCAGTCTCGATCCCACAAAAAGTTACCAGATGTTGGAAAAAGAAGGGGCGTTGCTGATTGAAAATATGAATTTGTCTCACGCAAAGACGCAAAGACGCAAAGGTAAGGATTTTAGAGACTCGCTTTTGGAATTTCATATCCCAATTCAGCAATGCCAAAGAAGGAGTAGGGGCGGGGTTTCCCCGCCTGGAGGGAAGGAGGGAAAGAAGTTTTGCATTTGACCCTGCGCTAATTTCAAGGTTATACGTTATACTTTTGACTTTTGACTTTTGACTTTTGACTTTTGACTTTTTACTTACTCTTCAGATTCTCCATCACCAAAAAAGAGTAACCTAATGGCAAGGATGGCAAATCCCACAGCAGCAATAACTTTCAGCAATCTAGTGGGTAAAAATTCTGCCACTACTCCCCCTGCTAAGGCTCCTAACAAGCTAGTTAAAAGTAATGCTCCTGCCGTACCGAAAAATACTGCACGGGGAGCTTGAGAACGTCCAGAAAGTGCGATCGCAGCTAATTGGCTTTTATCCCCTAGCTCTGACAAAAATACCGTAATAAAGCTCAATCCAATCAGATGCCAGTCCATCATAAAATTTACTTACTTATTTATTATTTAGTTGGTAATACTTAACTCAGAAATACATCACCAATCAGCATAAAGGAAATGAATAATAACATCACTCCTGCGGCTGTTTCTACGGTTTTTGGGGAGAGCTTGCTAGCCATCCAGCTACCTACAAGTACGCCTAGTAAACTTGTAGCGATTAATGCAACCGCAGACCCAATAAATACCATCCACGGTTCGTGGGATTCTGCACTCATCAGTAGGGTAGACAACTGAGTTTTGTCGCCAATCTCTGCTAAAAATATTGTCACGAACGTAGTACCAAAAACTACTGTGGTTTTCTGTTTGCGATGTTCCACAGGAACCGCCTGAGGGCGATCGCTATTTTTGACAGACTCATTTGTATTGATAACCACTTCTGTACAGTTACTATCATTAGAATCTTGGATTTTCTGGCTGTTAGTCTGAGGTGAAGCAGTTACGCCTTCAGGTACAGTGTCAATTTTCACAGGCAGTAGTTTGGTAACTAAATGTTTTCATATTCTTTTCATTTTCCCAGATTTATGTTAAAAATGCCAACCCACCTTGTCAAGGAGAATTTAGAATTTAGAATTTAGAATTTAGAATTTAGAATTGTTACTCCATCGATGAATCGAAACAGTAGTGCGGTCTTGGGGTCTCCCCAAGTAGAGCAACTGGGTCGGGCTTGAAACGATAGATTCATTTTTGACGAGCGACCCCGCGACGACGGAAGTTGCTCTGGGTAGCGCGAGTCGTGACTCTCCACCGATGAATCCACACGGCTTGTATCCAGTCAACCGTCAAGCACCAACCAACAACTAACAACCAACAACCAACAACTGACAACCAATAAATTTCAAAGCAGATTCTTCTACTATTTAACCCCTATTGATAAAAAACTTTGTATTCTTAAGTTGATAGGTCTTAACAATTGATGATGAGAAAAGCTGGTGCAAGAAGATCTGAGATTAATTATTGATTTAGTTTTAGTACTGGCTGTGGCTGCGGGTGGCGGACTTTTTGCCGCACTACTACGACAGCCAGTGATTTTAGGATATCTCATCGGCGGTATGGTTGTGGGACCAGCCGGACTAGGGTTAATCAAGGAACTAATACAAGTAGAGACTTTAGCACAATTTGGAGTTGCTTTTTTGCTGTTCGCTTTGGGGGTAGAATTTTCCTTTGCGGAGCTGAAAAAAGTCCAAAAAATTAGTTTGGGTGGTGGGGGACTGCAAATTGTTCTCACAATCTTGGTGACAGCTCTAGTTTCATTGGGTGTGGGTTGGGTAAGTTCCCCAGCACAAGGAGTATTTTTAGGGGCAATTCTATCGTTATCATCCACAGCGGTTGTACTTAAATGCTTGATGGAGGGGAATGAGACGGAAACACCCCACGGGCAAGTATTGCTGGGAATTTTGGTAGTACAGGATTTGGCATTGGGGTTGATGTTGGCGGTGTTACCGGCTTTGGATAAACCTGCTGAATCCATTGGTATGGCTGTGTTACTAGCACTAGTACGCATTGGTTTATTTGCAGCTGGTGCGGTGGTAGCAGGAATATGGCTGATTCCCCCTTTATTAAGGTTATTGGCTCGTACAGAAAGCCGAGAACTATTTTTATTAGGGGTGGTGGCATTATGTTTGGGGATTGCCTTACTCACAGAATATTTGGGCTTATCCATTGAAATGGGGGCTTTCGTCGCTGGTTTGATGATTTCTGAGGTGGAATACGCCGATCAAACTTTGACCTATGTGGAGCCACTACGAGATATCTTTGCCAGTTTATTTTTTGCCACCATTGGGATGTTAATTGACCCAGTGTTTCTCTGGCACAACCTAGAATTAATTTTGGGGTTAGTGGCGTTGGTATTTGTGGGTAAATTTTTGATTATTACCCCTTTGGTAAAGCTATTTCGCTATCCCTGGAAAACTGCATTAATTGCTGGGTTGGGATTGGCACAGATTGGGGAATTTTCCTTTGTATTAGCCAGTGAAGGACGAGCCTTAGGCTTAGTTTCTCAGCGAGTATATTTACTTATTTTAGGCACAACGGCGGTAACATTAGTTATCACTCCCTTTGTCTGGCAATTAGTGCCCTTCTTGTTTAATTTTGCCGAATCCATACCTTGGCTCAAACCTTATCTTAGTGGGGAAGGTAGACCCCTAGATACATCAGAGGACTTGCCGTGGAAAGACCATGTGGTGGTATGTGGCTATGGCAGAGTAGGTAGAAACTTAGTAAAATTGTTACAACAGCACAACTTACCAGTGGTGGTGATTGACCAATCGGAAAGTAGGATTCAGCAATTGAGGGAAGCGGGAGTCCCCTATGTATACGGTAACTGTGTCAGCTTTCATGTGCTAGAAACCGCCGCAGTCACCCATGCCAAAGGAATGGCGATCGCTCTTCCCGATCCCATGAGTATCCGTCTGACCCTCAAACGAGCTTTAGAATTATCTCCGGAGATAGATATAGTTGTCCGTGCAAACCACAATAAAAATATTGAAGTTCTGTATCAATTAGGGGCAAGGGAAGTAGTACAACCGGAATTTGAAGCCAGTCTAGAAATGGCAACCTATATCCTTACAGATGTGGGATTTTCCCCCATTGTAGTCCAACAGGAAATGCAACAAATCCGCAACCGGCATTATTTAGATTTAAGACCAGAAGAATCCCCATCCCAAGTATCCAGGATACTGCGACAGGCAACTCAAGGAATGAACAGGCGTTGGTATCCCCTACCGGAAGACTCTCCTTTAATTGATATGACCTTAGAACAAGCCGATATGCGCTATTTAACTGGGGTAAGCTTGATGGCAATTCGCCGTGCTGACGGGGAAGAAATAGATTATCCCCAAGCTCAGACAAAATTGGCAGCAGGCGATCGCTTATTAGTGGTAGGCTCAGATAAAGAATTAGCAGCTTTAGCAGAATTTGCCCAAGGACAAGCGGCAATGCCTGCGGAAAATAGTGCTTGTCAGTGGTTGACTATTGATAGTGATTGTGCAGTGTTGGGTAAGACCTTAGCAGATTTAAATCTTGTGCAAGAGTATGGGGTAAGGGTACAAGCTATCCGTCGGAGTGGTAAATTTATCCGCCTACCAGACGGCCATACGAAGTTACAAGTCAATGACCAATTATTACTATGTGGAAGCTTATCTTCCGTTCTGTTAAACTTACCTAAATCTACTCATTGGCAGAAAAGGCGTTAACTTCCTGTTTCACAGTAGCAACGTCGGCGTTATCTACTCCACAGGCTGTCACGGTGGAACTCACCGCCATTGCTAAATTAATACTGGCATTCAAGTCTCTATCTATTTGGAAACCGCAGTTTTCACAATTAAAAACTCGTTCTCCTAAAAACAAAGACTCTTTTTTATGCCCACAATTGGAGCAAGTTTTTGAAGATGGAAACCACCTGTCAACAACTACCAATTCACAACCATACAGCTTGGACTTATATTCAAGCTGTCTTCTGAATTCATAAAAACCCATGTCAGAAATAGATTTAGCTAGTTTACGATTAGCTAACATTCCTGATACATTTAAATCCTCTATTACTACCTTGCCGTGGTTCTTGGCTAGGTAAGTCGTGAGTTTGTGCAATGTGTCACGACGAATATTAGTTATTTTTTGATGTAATCTAGCTATTTGACATTGAGCTTTTCTCCAATTCTTAGAGCCTTTGATTTTATGACGACTCAATCTTTGCATCCTAGACAGCAAGGATTCAAATTTACGGTAAGATTTGCTCCCACCAAAAACTTCACCTGTTGATAGAGTGGCTAAAAATTTTACTCCTAAATCAACCCCGACAACTTCTGTTACTTTCGGTGTAATTTTTACTTCTGTGTCTATTTTGAAAGAGATAAACCATCTGTCAGCTTGACGAATTATAGTGACATTTTTGACTGTTATTCCTTGTGGTAAACGCTCATAAGTTTTTAACTCACCAATGACAGGTACTTTAATTTTGAAATTATCTACTTGAAATCTTCCATCTAGGTAGAAACTATCATGATAATATTTCTTTTTAAATCTGGGGAATCCTACTGGTTTACCATTGATTAGCTTTTTCGAGAAGAAATCGCTAAAAGCATTTCTGAGATTACGTAGTGCTTGTTGTGGCGCACATTTGGAAACATCATAATACCATTGATTTGATGGTTTCACTAATCTATTAAGCCATTTATGTAACTCAATAGCTGTAGGAAATTTAATTTTATTATCTGGAAAAGTTTGATTATGTGATAAGATTTGCTTGCATAAAGACAATCCCCAATTGTAAGCATGTCTAGCTGTCCCAGCATGTTTAGCTAATAATTCTCTTTGCTGATGATTCAGTTTTAATTCTGTCTTAAATCCTAGTAGCATGGGTAGAGAACTTTTTAACGAGCTTATTATACACCAAATCTAATCCCTCATGTTTCCAGAAAAACCTACTCATTTAAACGAAAAATCTACTTCACAGGAGTAAGTTTAGTCAGAAATAAGTAGATATTTGATTACTGATGCTACCCCTCAGTCAATTGGAAAAATCAATGGCAATTTCCCAACTCCAGTTATCTATCCCCGTGATGGAGGTAAGGAGTGAAAGAGGGAAGGAGTGAAGGAGTGAAGGAGTGAAGGAGTAGGGGCGGGGTTTCCCCGCCCAGAGTGAAGGGATTATTTTCATGTTTGGTTGTGTACAAACGTTCATAAGGGGCTAGCTTGAAAATGGTTGATAGTTGTTAGTCGTTAGTTGATAGTTGATGGAGGGAAGGAGCGAGGATTAAATTTATCTTCTTCAGTAATCCCAACTTTGAAGGAGGCAGGAGGTCAAACACCAACCAACAACCAACAACCAACAACCAACAACCAACAACTCTCAACTCTCTAGCCTAATGATTTCATATAAGCGATCGCTTGTTTCCAAATGGTAGTTTTTTGACCATTTTCCTGTGCTAATAAAATACATTGGGGATCTTGCCAAACAATGGTTCCTGTGAGAGTATCCCCTGTAAGTAGTTTCATTTCCACAGCATTTTTATCTTTAATCAGATTTTGTACTTGGCGAATGCTGGGTAGTGCGGTATCAAATTCAATAGTAGGCATTTGTGATAATAGTATGTAAGTATCAGTTATTCAGTGATCAGTTATCAGTGATCAGTTATCAATTTTCGACACAGAGCTACTGTTAACTATGTTTCCTAGGTCGGAAGTGCGCTAACACTGGTTTAATAACTCTTAATCTTTGATAATTCATCCTTGGGAAAATGGCAATCGAATTTACTAAGTATCACGGTCTGGGTAATGATTTTATCCTGATTGATAATCGCTCTAGCTCCACTCCTGCAATTACTCCAGCCCAAGCTATTCAGTTGTGCGATCGCCACTTTGGTATTGGTGCTGATGGTGTAATTTTTGCCTTACCAGGAGAAAATGGCAGTGATTACACCATGCGTATTTTTAATTCCGATGGTTCGGAACCGGAAATGTGTGGGAATGGGATTCGCTGTTTGGCAAGATTTATTGCCGATTTAGAGGGTGAATCTCGCAATAGTGACCAATATCGCATCCATACTTTAGGTGGGGTAATGACACCACAACTCATGGCTGATGGTCAAGTTAAGGTGGATATGGGTTTACCCAAATTACTCGCGGGAGAAATTCCCACCACTTTAGCTGCTGCTGAAGAGAAGGTAATTAATCAGCCGTTGGTGGTGTCAGGAAAATCTTGGGATGTAACCTGTGTGAGTATGGGCAATCCTCACTGTATTACCTTTGTAGATGATGTGGAGGCAATTCCCTTAGAATCCATTGGACCTAAATTTGAACATCAACTTGCCTTTCCCCAGAGAATAAACACCGAATTTATTCAAGTTGTTAGTAGAGACTACTTAAAAATGCGAGTATGGGAAAGGGGTGCGGGTATAACCTTAGCTTGTGGTACTGGTGCTTGTGCTTCCCTAGTAGCCGGTGTACTCAATGATAAATGCGATCGCACCGCAACGGTAGAACTTCCTGGTGGTAATTTATATATTGAATGGTCACAAACAGACGGACGAGTTTACATGACTGGGCCAGCAGAACTCGCTTTTATTGGTAAACTACCTTAACCTGAGTTCGGTGTTAGGAGTTCGGTGTTAGGAGTTAAAATTAACGCGAGTTCGATGTTTTTTATCCTGAAATCCTTGCCTGCCAAGAATTTGATAAATTGCCTGCTGATCAAAGTTCAGGAGTTATTGAGAATAAAATCAATTAGGAGTCTGTTAGGTTAATTGTTGACTTTATTCTCAACTATTCGGGAAGGGGAAAGAGGGAAGGAGGGAAGGAGGGAAAGAGTGAAGGAGTGAAGGAGTGAAGAATTCTAACACCGAACACCGAACACCGAACACCGAACACCGAACACCGAACACCGAACATGGCAACAATAAAATGCGGTAACGTTTCCTTTCCCAATATCAAAGCAGTATTATTTGACAAAAATGGCACCCTAGAAGACTCGGAAATATATTTGCGTTCCCTGGCACAAAAAACAGCGAGAATCATTGATGCCCAAATACCTGGGGTGGGAGAACCTTTATTAATGGCATTTGGCGTAAACAATAACTCCCTCGATCCCGCCGGGTTAATGTCCGTAGCCAGTCGCCGAGAAACAGAAGCCGCCACTGCTGCCTACATAGCTGAAACTGGTAGGGGATGGATTGAATCCCTCAATATTGCTCGCCAAGCCTTGGATGAAGCAGATATCTATCTAGGTCAAACCCCCGCACCTTTATTTGATGGTGGCTTGCAAATCCTGCAAAATCTCTCCAACGCCGGACTCAAATTAGGGATTCTTTCCGCCGCCACCACCCAAGAAGTAGAAAATTTTGTTGCCGCTCACCAATTGGGCGATTATCTACAACTCCAGATGGGAGTCGATGACGGACCTAGTAAACCAGACCCATGCCTATTTTGGCAAGCTTGTCAAGCCTTGGGTGTGGAATCTAAAACAACTTTGATGGTGGGAGATTCTGTAGCTGATATGCAAATGGCAAACAATGCCCAAGCTGCTGGTTGTATTGGTATCACTTGGGTGGGTAAACCAGAAAATGTGGCAGGTGCAGATGTTGTAATTACCCAATTACATGAAATTCAAGTTGTTGATGGTGGTGAGTAGTTTATCAAGTTTTTTAGGAATATTGTTTGTCATACCTACATCGTTTGTGAGAAACAAGATCCCCGACTTCTCCAAGCATACCAATGGCGAATTAGGGGTATCACCCTTCTATTCTCTTGCACTTTTTACCTCAATAACAGCCGAAACACTTTGATGTATCAGAGTTTTACAGTTATTCAGCAGACCCTAATTAGCATCTCAAGGTGAATTATCTACTTTCTGCCTCCTACTCACCATCTTCTTTTATTTCACTGATGCGACGCACCTCTTTTAAATCTTTAATCTTTTTTATAGATTCTTTACATTTCTCAAATTGTTGAATATCAGTAACATCAATAGATAAATTAATTACAGCGATATTATTCGCCTTGTAAGTCTTGACCTGTAACTCACTAATATTAATCCTTTGTTCTGCTAAATAGGAAGTAATATCTCTCATCATTCCTATACGATTAATCGCTATAATTTTAAGGCTAACTGGATATGTCTTATTATGTGTAACTTCTACATTCCAATCAAGGTTTTTTAAGCATCGATTACTTGATAATAAATTTTGGACATTCTTACATTTTTCATGATGTATAGAGATGCGATGACCTTTGCGATGACCTTGCGTAGTAATGCCAACTATTTTCTCTCCAGGTATCGGCTGACAACAACCTGCAATATGATGCTTTATACCTTCAATCCCTTTAATATGATTCTGCTTGTCAACTGTTTTTATCTGATTTCTAGTCTTATCTTTGGTTATAAATTCTTCAATAAAAACTTTATTTGTTAATATCTCTTGCAATATTATTGGAACTTCATTTAGAATAATTTTTTGTTCTGCTATTCCTCTATCAGAATCTCCCAAAGCAGCAAGAAAATCATCTGTTGTCTGAAAATTCAATCGCTGTGCTAACTCCAACAAATAATCTGATTGCCGTCGTAATTTAATTTTGTTACTTACCAAAACTCTTTCTAATATGTTCCATCCATGTTCCTTTGCTTCTTTTTTGAGTTGCTCTTGCATTAGATTTACTACTTGGTTGGTAGTTTTTTCACCATGACCCAAAGCAGCGAGCAAATCTTCCACACTTTGGTAATTGCATTTTTCGGCTACAGTCTGCATTGCATCGGATTTAAGCAGATTATCCAAGCCAGTTTTACCAAATTCTTTTTCTAATAATTCTCGACCACGGGCAATATTTTCTTCCTTGTGCGAACGCTTATACCAGTGCTTAATACGATTTTTCGCTAGACTCGTTCTGACAAAGTTCAACCAATCCAAATTGGGATGACTGTTCTTTTGAGTGATAATTTCTACAATATCCCCATTTTGCAGTGGGGTTGATAAAGGTACAATGCGCCCATTTACCCGTGCTCCTCCACATTGGTTTCCTATATCTGTATGAATACGATAAGCAAAATCTACAGGTGTAGAGTCTTTTTTTAACGAAATAATATTTTTGTTTGGGGTAAATACATAAATTTTGGAACCAAAATCGACTCTCTTGTTATTGAAGTAATTAATTAAACTTGTTAACCAATATAACAAGTGCTTAATTCCTTGGTGTTTATCAATATCATTTTTTGTTTGGGGGTATTTTCGCACCTTTTTCTGAAGCCAGTCTTGAAGCCAGTTAGAGAAGGAATCTAAATAATTATTATCGACTACTTTGTATATTTTATGCCTATACCAATTATACAAAAAAATTAGAGGAGCAGTATCGATTTTATTTCTGAGTAAATCTTGTGCAGCATGAACACCATTTTTATCTATAAACTCCTTCAAAACATTGAATACATAGTCTTCTTGAACAGTGCTATTTGAGTAGCCTAACTCTTTATACTTCCAATGAGCAGCAACACCATACTCAGCTTCTTTGTGCATTTTGTCAGTTCTTATTTGCACCTCTAATTTTCTGTTACCTTCTGCTGATTCATCTTCTGGTTCTGGTGCATGAACTACTAAATGGATTGATTGATAACCATTAGACTTTGGTCTCTCTATATAATCTGCGACTTCACCATATTTTCGCAATAAAGTAGATTTTCTTTTTAATTTGTCTCGTATTATACTTAGGATTTGGTAGCAGGTCTCTTGGGAGTCACAAATTACCCTAACACCAAATAAATCGTGAACTCCTTCAAATAATCTTTTAAAAGTATCGCTATCTTGTTTTAATATTTTTTCCAGTTCTTGAAAGGATATTTTGCTATTTTCAATATTATTTTCATAGCTATAAAGCTGCTTCATTTTTGCATAAATACTGTATATATTCTTAGTTCTACCACTTACTGAAAATTGTTCATTTGTTATACTGCCATCTTCTATAATCATTTTTTCTAACTTGCTGACATAATATTTCATATCATCTTCTCTTTCCTTATGTTCTTGATTCAATAATGTTGCAATTTGAGAATATATATCCCTCTGTAATTGCTTAAATGAAAGGTCTTCTAATTCCCATTTGATGCTCCATATACCCAACCTATTTGCAATGGGAACAAAAATTTTGAAAGTTTCAAACGCAACATAAATTTTGAATGTTAATTTTTCATTGGTTTTTAAAGGAACATCAGTACTTTGATTGTGCCAATATTTACACGGTTTTATGTTTTTGAGAAACGACAGCCTACAAACCAATTCAATAACTAGAGCACGGATGTCTTTTTCCTCGCTCATAGTTACAAAAATCATCATAATTATTTTTTCTACATCAGTTGTATCATCCAGATTTATTACTCTATTTAAATCAGAATCATCTAGAGAATTTTTGTGACTTTTACTGAGACAATCATCGATCTTGTTAATATTTTTTTTCTTTAAAGAAAAAAGAGATAATATATTCGATAAGTTTTTTAAAATTTTTATCAAATTTTTGGTATCAGAATCAAGTTCTGTAATTCCAGAATCAAGATTGTAGATATTTTGATTGTCTTTTATATCATGATTAGATAATAAAAGGTATAGTAAGCCAGCAAAGGATAAGTTTGCATCTTGAGTCAAATCATATATTTTATCAACAACATATTTTTTTTGTATCTCTGGAGTTTTATCAAGAAAAGTACAATTCTCAAAGAGAGAGTTTAATCGTTCAAGTGCTATTGTATAGACTTTTGAATCCTCTGATTCTTGTTCATTGTCTATGGTGTTAGTACTTTTTTTACTGTGGTCAATCATATTTTTTTTAGAAATAAAAACATCTGTTGCTAAATAAAGGTGTGAGGAAGAATATTATTAACGTAAGTTGCTAGTTATCTAGTCAGGGCTGGTAATGGATAATAGGTAATGGGAACAAAGAACAATTACTAATCACGTCTTCCTCAATTACCAATTACCTTTCCCCAGAGTCCATAGCTACCAACTAGCAACTTGGGTTATTATCCTTACTTCTATCCTCATATTTACTACTTTACAGTGACTTCAACGGGTATTCGACCATAAAGCCAGTCAGTATATATGTTCGGCAAGCTTTTACTTTAAATTTTGGCAATCTTTTACTTTAATATACATCTTGCACCTGGGTTAGAAACCGGGTTTATTGGGAATATTGACTTGTCAAAACCCTAATTTTTCGTTTATAAACCCGGTTTCTCCATGCTTATTGAGAATGGTGCAAGATATGACTTAAATCACATTTGCTCAGGTTATGGTTTAGAATTCTGCTCAATTTATGATCAAATTCATACCTTCCTCCTTCTGACTTGTTTCTTATGCTTTCTGCCCTCTGCCTTAAGCACATCACCAAAAGTGAGGAAGAACCCAAAATTTTTGATCGACTACGCGCTAACATAAGGGTAATTAACAGGTTATATACATCCTTTATATACAGTCCTGTGTCACCAATTCCTTTTGGCAAACTAATTGAAGCGATTGCTGGTATCGCCAGTCCAATTGTCAAAGACAAATTTCAGCGCAATGAAACTGTCATCAAATTATTAAAACAATTTAACCTCGAACCCGACCATCCACCGACTGATTTTAGCGGTGTTTACGCCTATGCCTTGGTAGAGTACGGCATTGGTAAACCCAAGGCATTCCTGCAACTGTTCCAGCAAGAAACAATCGAAAGGGCATTCCGCAAAGCATTTGAACACAACAACCCCTCAATTTTGCTCTCCGAGGTGGATGATTTTGTGGAGGCTTATGCCTTGGG
>JASJDS010000164.1 GCA_030065055.1 Calothrix sp. MO_192.B10 | reverse complement strand
AATTTATTTATGGAACGAAGTAAAAACATTTGTTTCGATACAGGTAGTGCAAGAAACAATACGTCCGTAATCTTATCCCCTCAATTTATTTATGGGGATTATCTTTTTACTTTTTACTTTTATCTTTTTACTTTTTAAGGGGAATTTATACCCATCGTCACACGCTTATGGCCACAAGAAAGGGTTCTTAAACCCACACTTGGAAGGAATTCTGAGTCAAGTTTCTGCAAGCATCTTACTCCAAAAAACTCGCTGTTGCTTGTTGCCAATCAAAAGTTCCCTCTCCCGTTGGTGCAGCCGCCCTGAAAGGTCTAGGGAGTTGAAAAAATCTGATTGATAAGAGATGTTATATCTGTGCAATAGAGGGTCTGATGAAATTAGAATTTTGGGTTGATGAAACTATACATTCTCACAAACTTTATCGTTATATAAAGAAGTTTATTCCTGATATTCATCAAGAAATTTACTCTCAAGTGCGTGAGAAAATTTCGCGCCGTTTGGAAGGAGAATATATATATAATATTCCATCGACATTAGTTAGGGTGATGCCAATAGATCAATTATTAAAACAAGCTCTTTACCAGCGAATTGATCTGTTAGCTATAAAAACAAAAAAAATAGCGATCGCTCTTGTTCCAGAAAAACTTTATCCTCCTCGTAACAAAGAGTATTTATCAGCGTGCCAGCAACTGTTTTATGCTGTTCTATTTTCTGGTAGACTCAAACACCCTGGAAAAAATTATCGATATTCCCATGTTTATCCAGATATTATAGATGAATACGAGATAGAAATATGGCAATTTATTTGTAAAAAAGTTCAGGATTTTGACTTTAATAAACAATATAATATGAGGATTTTAGGCATTAGTTATTTTATGATTTGGCTAAATAGTTGTGCGGATTTCTTGTTGAAAAAAGCTTATGTAAAATGTCATATAGAAGAGGATGAACGCATATATTTAGAAGACTGCAACAGCATAGATTTAAATAATCACCAAGATATACAAAGCAAGAATACAGAAATAGCATTGTTTAACAGAGTAATATATTTGATTTTTAATGATCAAACAGGCTGTTTTAAAAATACATATATCCGCAATCAACCCCAGGCTAATTTTCGAGCGATCGCTCTTCTATTATTTAATGGTAATTCCATGAAAAATATTGCTGACAAGCTGGGTGTACCCCTGCAAACTTTATATACATTTTATCATCGTTGGATTAATAGATACAGAAGCACGATATTAGAAAATATTTAAGATGAAACAGGCTAAAACCTGGGTCTATACAAGTCGAGACTGCCTATTTTGGATATTCCCATAAAAAAGCTGCTAGTGGTTAACTAACAGATAGAGTATGTTATAAATATTTTTGGTAGATGCTTTGAAATTAATTCTCTAAATATCTAATTTACTAATGTGGTTGTTGCTTTTTACGTTTTAATAGAGAACTAGCACCAAATGCTCCAAAGGCTAACAATCCTATGATTGCTGTCGGTTCTGGAACTTCTTCAGGTTCCATAGAAATTTGCTTTGTACTCAGTTCTGCAAAATCAAATGCTAAATATGGTTCATCAGGAGCAATCATCTTAGCTGTTAATTTACCATTGTACTTATCTCCATCTTCTTGAAATATCTCATCAAAATCAAGCTCTACAAAGATCCCTTGAATCAAACCATCCTCTCCTTGACGATTTTTCTGTGTTGTTAAAGTACGTCTAAATGTTGTTCCATCTGCTCTAGTAAATTCAAATTCTGCATCTTTGCGTATGATGTTATTATTTTCATCAAGTATTAGCTGATTATTTTCGTCACGTACCTCCGTTTTGACATCATAGTCTGCGAATAGCAGATTTAAATACATTTTATCTTGCTTGACGATATCATTTTTACCGATGGAGAAATCGAAATCAAAAGTTGCTTGAGGTATTTTATTATCTCCTAACTCTTTTGCCTTCTCTGCTTCCCGTGTGTCAATTTTGACTTTTAACTCGTCAATTTCAGTTGTAAGAGAATTTCTTTTCTCATTTAATTGGTTAAGTGTGAGACTTTCTAGTTCTGCGGCTTGAGATTGGTCTATTCCACCATCCTTTTCTTCTATTAGCTCCTTCTGCTCTTGTATTTTTTGAGCAAAAAATTCTTTACTCTCTTCCGATTCTGCTGCTACAAATCTTTTCTCGAATCTTTTAAGGTTCACTAACCTTCTTTCTTTGAACTTTCTCTCTCTTTCATCTCTGTTTGATATAATATCACCATATTTAATTGTGTTTATATAACTTGTTGATAGAGAAATATCGGTAAATTTGGAACCACTACTTCCATTATCCTGAAAACTCCTTCCAGTTCCAGTAAAGCTATTATTATTCTTTTCAGATTCTGAACGATTATCAAAATCATCTCCTTGTTCAGTCGCAAGTTTTCCATTTTGGTTTAAATCTGGTAGTACATCACCTACACCTAACAGGGTACCTCTACCATCAATATTTGCATTACCACCATAAGCTCCTTGATATTTTTCCCCGTTCTCGTCATATCCTTGTCCATATCCAAAACCATCCACATCACCAATACGAATGTAGCTGAAGGCTGCTGCTTGAGCCGACGACATGGAACCAAAACTACCAAGAACAGCCAACAAAGCGGTAGAGGAAGCAATTAATACATCGTTAAAGAATTTCATCTGCGTTTATCCGGAACTACAACAATCCCAATCTATTGGCTGTTCAACGGAGAAACAAGGTTTTTGAGGGTAATTAATCTTAAAAAAAAAATTCGTATGAAAATACTAATACAGCGGTATATGTTGAGTGATATGTGATACAAAAAAGGCTGCGATCGCTGAGGATTATTATCAGTATTGTTACCAAAGTCATCACTCAAAACACAATATAGCGGTGTTCGGTTGAGTAGAATACAAAGTTTATTCCTAATATTTAAGACAGGTTAGAAACCCATCCCACAAGACTGTATTCCATCCAATTGAAAAACGCTATATTATGTTAAATCAAATGGATGATTTTCCTAGAATCACTAGGGAATTAATCTAACAAGTATGACAGTTGCTCGGCGATATGGTTCTCAGTAGTAGAGATATATTTATGAAATTTGTGATTACCACTTCCTGTGAAAATGCTCTATTAATTTTCTAACTTCCTAAAGTTCGGAAATAACTTTCGCTGATTATAAAGTTCGTATAAGTTACTCCAGTAGGTATAACAATGATATCTGCTGGATCGCAATTTTAAACTTTAGTCCATAAAGCTAATCCACCACCTCTACCCCTAGCAGCAATGCAACTATTTTCTACGAGAAAGTAGGTAAAAAATGCCTGTTCTTTGAGACTCTGCTGGTAGAAGGACAGTTCCCGATTTTTACCATCACGAATATAACCTGCATACAGTTTCCATCCAGACAAACACACCTGCATACGAGTAAAATCGAATGCAAGTATATTTGTCCTGGGGTAGAATTGCACTGGGCCTGTGAGAACCATTTTCAGTGGCCCTAGTTCTACTGCGTTTTCTACTGTTCCTGATTCCGAGTCAGATTCTCCTGGAAGATAGGATAACTGAATCTTTACCCACTGTGGTAAAAATCTTCCTGTTCCTAGCATCACCCCTGCACGTTGACGCACAGTCTTTGTACCCGTAATAAATCCTAGTCGCCAAGTTCCTAGCAACTGCTGGTAAGTATAACGGATTTTATTTTGTTTAGCCGTTTTTTCTGTTTGTAGTAAAGCCTCCACCACAGCCTCTGGTGTTGGTGGTGTGGTGATGGTGGATGTTAAAAATTGAACCGCTTGTTCCAGTATTTGGTGCATTTGCAAAATGGAGAAAACAAATAACCATTTTAGATTGTAGATTTTAAACTTCCATCTGTCGCAATCATTTTTACCAACGGATGGTTTCTTTTTCAAATTGGTATAACCGTCAGGGAATTGTATAGCAGTACCAAATCACATTAGGACATTTTCTTACTCCCTTCCCGGCATCAGTCAGCTTACAATCTATGGAAGAATATTGTGGGTGCCGTGCCCCGTAAGGATAATTGATTTTTTGGTATTCCCCTTGAACGGAAAACTCCAGTTCTCAAGATAGATGGATGGATGAGGTTTAAAATGTGTCCTAACCTAAAACCGTAGGGCTATAACCATAACAACGTAAGAAAGAATGGTATACCATATAAACTTTGGTACACAACCAAACATGAAAATACCTCCCTCACTCCGGGCGGGGAAACCCCGCCCCTACTCCTTCACTCCGGGCGGGGAAACCCCGCCCCTACTCCTTCACTCCTTCACTCTTCTCCTTTTTCTGGGGTTTTGTTTTCGCTTTACTGTGTGGTGGTTTCTCTCTTTTGAGTTTCAAGAACCTAGGGGGATCTTGGGTAGGTACTCCAAGCAATGAATCAAACCCGAATACATTCCGATGGGGTAGAAACTTAGCTTTGACTGATACAAACATGGGCTTACCCTGCTGTTCTTTATCCAGTTTGGGGTTGAATCGGAAGGGAGGAGCGATGGCATCCTTCCATAACAGTGGTAAATGAGAAGCTTTGAGAAATCTTGCTTTTTTATCAGGTTCTAATTCCTTGAGATGTTGCGAACGCTCTTCGGTATAGTTCCGAAGCACGGATATACAGGGAGTTCTACAGACGGGGATAAATTGCCACAATCCAGACAATTTAAACTCAAAATCCTTCAATTCTACAGCTGCTGAATTATCAGGACTAGCACCATTATCAAAGCCAACTAGCTGGAATGAAACAATATATTGTTTATCCCTGCTAGGGAAGTGAATAAACTTTGGATATACAACTAATCGCTTATCCTTACCGCCGTGGTTTTTTACGTCCAACAAAAGAGCCTGGTAAGCTTTTCGGCACCGTGGTGCGAATAGTAGGGGATAGGAGTTTTGATTAATATGAACAAAAACTTTTGACTCTTCATCAATCGAGACATCACCCCGGATAACCCCAATTGCTTGGAATAGTTGCTGGTTTTCAGTTACGGTAACTGACTCGGAGGTGCTTGTACTATCACTCATTTTTTCATCTCCATTACTTCCAGCAAAGCCGGATCGAAATTCTCAAAGCAATTATGGCGTATTTCGCTGATGTAATCAGGGTGATGTAGTCGTTTTAGATGTAGATCCACCGCAAATCGCTCTGGGAATTGCCTGACATTTTTGTGATTGGTTGGATTTAATACCAACTCCTGGTGAGAACAGTAGTAGGTATCTATCTGTAAGCCTAGCATTGGATGGGGATAGATGGTTATATACTTGGTGCGATCGCTCATATATTTGATTTTTTTATGTACCCCATAGGTACTGTATTCAGTATTAGAACGCGTTCACTAGCTTATCAATACTTTTGTAATTACGCACAACTGTTACCAAGTGCTGCGGCTCGTTGGTAGACCTTTTTGAGGCGAAAAAATATCACATTTTAGCTGTTAATTATTCTAGCAGTTGTAGTTTCACAAGGGCGATCGCACATTCCACAGGGAGCATCTCAATTTTTATGCAATACCCACGCCCCACTATAGAAGAAGAAAGTACTGGAAGCGGTGGAAACCATAACAGAGAAAGGTAAGAAGCCACCACAAGAAAGGGTTATGAAACTCTGCTCAATGGCTGTAAATGCCTTGAAAGGTGTGACCACATTAGTTCATCAGGCTAGGTGAAAGATCCCCGACTTCTGAATCAATATCCGCACATTGTAGCAATTCCTAGGATAGAAGTCGGGGCTCGCTCACACCCGCGACATTATACAAGTAATAAAAATCACGCGCTGTCTGTGTTGGCTTTCCCTTCGTAAATCCCTCAGGACTAGACTGCTCAACTCCAGCGGTCACGGGTACCGTGTGTCATTTGCTTCGCGGAAGCTAAACCGGAATACATACGGTACCCGTAAGACCGCACAGTCAAGAGCAGGCTAGTGATTGCGCGTTTAGACTGTACACAAGGATGACGATCCATCATCCAGATTGCAAGGATTATTTACCAACTACTAGCGCGTGATTTTATTGACACTGACGGGCGTGTTGCATCCGTAGTGCGAGAATGTGCTCGCATGGTCCTTTATACAGCTTGTTTTGCTGATGCCAGTTGCAAGTACAATCTGCATTTATTATACGTTCGTCTAAATCTATCGTCAATGATGGGGTATAAGTTTTATCTTTATCTGTGACTGTACCTTGTAAGGTTAGGGCACTGTTGTTGTGATTAACTGATGTGACTTGTACAGCGTTGGTTTGGAGGAAGCGATCGCTCTTTGATTCTCTTTCGTTGGCAAAGCGCAATCTTTCCATTGGTAGGGGTTCCCGGCTCAGTTCTCTAATTCGATATACTTGTTTGTTGAGGTCATAAATAACTCTTCCAGCTTGAGTATAAGCACTTAAGGCACCGAGTACTGCTGTGCGACTTAATTTTAACCGCTTTGCTAAACTATCTGCGGTTTCTACCCAGTTTTCCCGTAAACCATCAAAGATGATTTTTTGTGTCCATTCATCTACGTCTGCTCGGGGAGCCATTAAGTCAAAGTTACCGGAATTTGACCAATCATTCTTTGTCCATCCGGATAAGCCCAGGGTAAAGGACATATCCCCTAAGTCGGCGATGTAGAATGAGGGCATCCCTGTACCTAGGAGGTGGACGGTGAATTTTTTGGCGATGGGGATGAGGCGTTCGAGGATGTGTAAGCGTCTGCGTCCCCAGACGCGGATGGTTTGGGGTTGGGTTCCGGTGTATGTAGGGGGAGCGAGGACATACTACTTCCATTTCCCAGGGTTCAAAGACTATGCGTACTGGTTCCCCTGGGGTGAGATGGTAACGCATACTGCGGGGTCCTTTTTTCTCTTTGTGGCGACGCAATACAAAGCAGAGGTTATGGATGTCCATCGGGTGTAAGTCGAATTGGGTTGTGGGTAAGCACATGGCGGAGCTTACTTGGAGGAAGCCTCTTACCCAGCTGTCAGGGAGTTCTATTTTTACTTCTTTATATGCTTCCTCGTTGGTGGTTTGGACTTCAAAGCCGGATGGGTCTACTTGTAGTAGGGTGGTTTTATAACTGCGGATTTTTTGGAATTCGTCGTAGAGGGCGGCGGAATAATCTACGTTGGTGGTTCCACAGGCGAATTCGTTAATGTTTTGAAATACTTGGTAACTGGCACTTAATTTACCATAGGTTGATTCGTCAACGCTGAAGCATTCAAAGAATAGTTCGTCGGGATGTACTGTTATTACTGGATCGAAGATAAAGTACATATCTAATTTTTTTTGCCAAGCGTATCTTTGGAAGGCTGATTGTGCTTGATAAAATGGGCGGAGTCGTTCGTATTTTTTGGTATTTAATTGGTTGAGTTCTTGTCGGAGTTGTTGAATTTTGTCGGCTACGTCTTGGCGTAAGGTTGTGATTAAGTCCCAGTCAATATTATCTTGTTGATTGCGCCATTCTTTATAGGCGGTTTTGTCTTTTGGTTGGTATCTTAAGTCGGAAACTACTACGTCATGTAGGGCGCTGATGGCTTCGCGAAAGGCGATGTTTTGTTTGAGTTCGCCGATGAAGTAGGTGGGTGGACGTTTGGTGTCGGGGGAAAATGACATTTGGGTGTTGGTGCTGTTTTCTGTTACCCCGGTGTTGTTTTTATAAGAGTATGAAAATTCCATTGTTTGCTTTGTGAATTAAGGGTGTTATGTCTCACGCAGAGGCGCGGAGACGCAGAGAGAAAGAGGTTTAATTTCTGGTTTGGGAGACTGGTTTGATGGTGATGGGGAGGGGAATATGGGGGTATTTTTTGTGGATTTTGAGCATGATTTGTAGGGTTGCTGATTTATCTGCGATCGCTATTGTTGCTGATTGTCTGGTCATTATTTGGGCGATGGTTTTGGCGGCGAGTTCGCTTTTTTGGGCTTCTGTTTCTAGGAAGGTGAAAATACGTTTTTTGGCGGTGCTACCACGGTTGACGCGGGATAATATGCTGATGAATAATGGTTCTAGTTTTTGTAGTTTTTCGGGACTATTTGTGGCGTATTTTTCGAGGTAGTTGGTGACGAATAATTGCATGTCTGTTGATGGATGTTCGCTAAATTTCAACAGATATTCTTCTCCGTCTGTTTCTCGGAAGTTACGGGTTAGTAAGTCTCTTCCTAGTGTTCTGGCTTCTTGTCGGACGCTATCACAAATGGTAATTAGTACTTCTGGGGTAAATTCGTTGTTGGTAAATTCTGTGGTAAATATTTTGAAGGCAAATTCGCGGGAGTCTTGCCATTTTGCTGATAATATTCTAGCTGCGGCTACCATGTCTTGGGTGTTGGTGCGTAATCTGGGAAGGATTTGCACGAACATTTGTTTGGCGGCTTCTCTGACGGAAAGAATTTCGTGGTTTGCAAGTTTAACTATTTCTGGGGTGGTAAATTCTGATAACCAATTTTGATAGTTTGTACCCAGGATTACGCCACCTATTTCTTGCGCTGCACCAGATTTTGCTTTGAGGAGGTTTAAGGTGGTTTGTTTATCAATAGTTGTCATCCCTCCTGGTAAGTCTTCCCGTAGTAAGTGTGCTAAATGGTTATGTACTCCTTGATGTTTTTCGGGAATGAGCAATATTTCGATGAGTTCTGTTGCTATTTCTTGGGAGAAGCTAGGATAATTGGTTGCTAAACGGTGAATAATTGGTTGAATAGCTTGGCGGATATCTGGATTGGCATTTACCGCCATAGCTACAATTAGAATATTTTCTTCCCCGATTAGTTTTTCGTCGGGTAATTGTCCAAATAATCTAATCCCAATTACTCTCAATGATTCGTAGGGAGATGCAAGTAGGGATTCGATAATTTCTGGTGGTAGATTTTCTGTGGGGGTTTGATGGTTGAGGAGAATCTTTGCACCTATTTCTTGAATTTCTAGGGAGGGGTGTGCGAGTAAGTCGTTAATTACGTTGAATCCTAAGGTACGTAGTTGTGGTGCAAAGCTGGTTAGGAGTGTTTCACCAATTTCTTTAACTAGTTCCCCGTCTGTTTCGATGGTGAGTAATTGAGCGATGATTCTACCAATTAATAATTTAGCAACTGCATCGTTAATAATGGCTGAGTTGAGTAATTTTTTGCTAAATTGACGGGTATCGTTGTGGGGACTGGTAATTAAGTTGGCTATAAAGTAACTATCTTTCAGGAAATGTTCCCTTTGTTCTTCTATCCACTGGTAAGCTTGATTGCGTGCTGGCTCCGATGGACAATTAGCTAAGGCAAGGATTAATTCCGTGTTTGGTTGTTGGGGATTATATTGCTGTTGTGCAAGTTCAAAGCCGAATTGTGCTGTGATTTCGTAGGGTTTGTTAACTAGTTGGATAATTGTCTCTATCTCAATGGAGTCACAAAACTGTTGACAAGTTCTCATCACTTTAACTGCAAAGTGATGAACTGGTTTACACTCACTAGCTAATAGTAACTTTAATAATACTGAAGGGTGTTGCTCCCACAGTTCGGGAAATGCTTCTTCCCTCAGTTCGGGTTCTGCTTTCCCTGGCTGATAACCTTGCTTACACCGCCAAGCTCGGGAATTACGGGTTAACTCATAACGCCCGCTATTTTCGTAGAGGATATGGTTAAATGTTATGTACCCGGCGTAGCTATCCCAATCAACTGCTCTGATACTACTATTCCAGTTGCGATCGTAGGTAGTAAAATGAGAATGCTTGATTGGTTGTGCGTCTGCATCTGAATACTGAAGCAAGACTTCCCCAGCCATGTTTACATAGTCAGCATCTTGTTCTTCTCCCAGTTGCTTCAGGGTTCGCCACAGGCGACGACGAAGATATGCACGGGTTTGACTACTGTAAGCAAGTCTGGATTGGGAACTTTTTAATTCTTCCTTAATTTCATTTTTATTGGTACTACGGTATCTTCTTGTTTCTGGGTCATAATAATATCCATAACTAGTAAGACGCTCTCCACTAGGAAGATTAACCTCATATGCTTGACTAGAAAATATGTGCTCCTCCTGCTCTAAGCGATAGGCAAGAATAGCAAACACCTCTGCATCATGGCGATATTCAGCCATTTTGAAAATGTGGCGCAATATTTGAAAATAATTTGGTTTGAATGGTGCGGTGCGTAAAATATGTAGGAGTACGGGACGAATGTACTGGTTATCGATTTGGTACATATGTTCTAAAATAACAAAGTCTTGAGCTTGGCAATTTTGAAGATATGTTTCTATTTCTGTGGCGATACGCTCCGCGTAAATCCCCTGGTTTATGGCTGGGGATGAATCTTGTTGTAATAAGCTTTGTAAGTTGGGCGGTAATAATTCTATTATCTTTGCTTGCAAAGCTGTTTTCCCTTCCCCATCAGATAGTTTAAACAGTGCTTCCCAAGCAATCCGCTTGACAAATTCTGGTGTTGCAGCATCCTCATACAGCTTTCTCAAACTGGAAATTGCATTCTCTCCACCACACCAACCCAATGCCCAAGCAATGCAATAATCTCTGAGGGGTTCTCCCGTACCAATTAGTTTGATGAGTAGGGGGGTTGCTTCACTAATCTTCAACTCTCCCGCACGCCAAATAGCTCTTTCCAATTTCCAGGTACTGGGTGCATTATTTTCTAGGCGATGGAGAATTGCTTGTTTGCGTGCTTGTTTATCTGTGGTTGGCTTTACTTGTTTTTTGGGAGTTGGAGTAGCACCAATATCTTGATACCCCTTCTTAGTTTTCTCTGCTACCAACTTGTCAAAAACTTGCTGTGCTTTGACTAAAGTTACAGCTTTGGTGGTTTTTGTCCCTTCTTTCAGGTTCCCGCCCCGTTTACCATAGCGAAAATTTACTACATAACTACCTGGGGTAATCTCGCATAAGTCTACTTCATATACTTTATCGGAAGAACCTTGTTGATAGTGCAGTGTAGTCTTTTTGATTAGTTTCATAACACCCGTCTCACCACTTAGTCCATAACTCTATATTGTGGCTTGATTTATACAGAGTTGCCAGGTGTTGTTTTTGACTGTATCCCATGGCACAGCTACTCCCTTCTCACCGGGTGAGGGTTAAGAAAGGATGTTACACCAGTTTGTGCTCTAGGTTACAGATGCATATATCCGAGAATGGGATTAACTATGACAGTTTCCCAAGGAAGTTTTATGAATTTAGGGGAACTCCAGGAAATAAATTATCCCACCAGGAAGGTTGACAGTTGACGGTGAAGTTTACATGTTTTATTGCCTGATAACTATGGGATGTTTTTTTATCAGGACTTACGCAATTGTCACAATTGGTGGTTGGTGCGTGATGTTATAAGTCTGATTGCTACGTTCAAATATTTTCGCGCACCTCACGCAACGGCAATAATGCGGGAATTCACATCTTGCACCACAAGATTATTGAGAAAATTAGAGTCTGTAACCCTTGATTTAGCGTAGGGTGGGCATTGCCCACCTTACCCTTATTGAGAAGGTGCAAGATATGTGGGAAGAGAATCTACACCGCATTTTGCCTCCCCTACAGAAAAAATATCCCAGTTGTGTAAGTCCTATTTATCTGGAAATCCCTAGAATTATTTTTCTTCATTCTTCATTTGTTGCGGAAGCAGAAAACCTGCTCTTTGGGAATTTAATCACTCAGTATTAAGGCTAAAAGCTGAATTGAGCTATTAATGACGATAAAATCTAAAGAACGAGAATCGAACGCCGAGAAGGAAATTTTATGCCTTCCCCCTTTCCTGGGATGAACCCTTACTTAGAACATCCTGAAATCTGGCCCGGAATACATCACTGGCTAATTGTTGAGCTAGCCAGGTTCCTTTCTCCTCAACTGCGTCCCAAATACAGGGCTGCCGTTGAAGTGCGTATTTATGAAATCATTGGTGAACAATCCCTACTGGTTGGCATTCCAGATTTAACTGTCAAGACTTCACAGGCAAAAACTAAACAGCCAATCACCAATGTTACAGTTGCACAATCCCCAAATCAACCCCAGACAGTAGAAGTTCCTGTACCCGAAACAATTAAGCAAGGTTATTTAGAAGTGCGAGAGGTAGCTACCAGTGAAGTAGTAACAGTCATTGAAATACTATCTCCCATTAATAAACGCTCTGGGGAAGGACGCAAGCAATATGAGAGTAAACGAAATAAAGTCTTAGGCAGTTCCACTCATTTAGTGGAAATTGATTTACTGCGTAGCGGGCAACCAATGCCTGTTTATCCCAGCAATATTAAAACTCATTATCGAATTTTGATCAGTCGAGGGGACTGTCGTCCTCAAGCAGATTTGTATACATTTAATTTGCGAGATATCATTCCCTCATTTCCCTTACCTTTGAAGTCTGGGGATAGGGAACCATTAGTAGACTTACACTTATTATTAAGTAATGTGTACGACCAAGCAAGTTATGATTTGGCAATAGATTATACTCAAGAACCAGTACCGCCATTGTTGGAAGAAGATAGGGGCTGGGTTAATACATTGTTAACGGAGCGACAACTGCGATAATTAGGCGTTGCTGAATGGAAGTATGATTTTACATTTTTCGATAGATTGAACAACGATTCTCTGCGCCTCTGCGCCTCTGCGTGAGATAAATTCATACCTGGATTCAGCAACGCCGATAATTATTTCTTCCTCATCCAAAAACTATGCTCGAATTGCGATTGAGAATAATTAGGGCTTGCTGTTAGCATAGCGCAACGTTAGCTGTAAAAGTCTTTTGGCAACATTTGTGACAGGTTAAGCAAATTGCACTTTTATCAATTCCAGTTTTTTGAGCCATTGTAACTGTACATATCTTGATAGTAAGTATTAGGCATCGATAGGGATAGTACAATAATTTTTTGTGCATAGCAAAAATCTCATCATGAAAGGTTTATTGACATCCCTATTTATTTTTCTCTTATTCTCTGGCGCAGCATCTTCCCAAACCCTTAAATCTTCCGCAGAATACCGCAAAGTATTGATGGGGACAGCAGTTAGGGCATATGCTTTACCGATTGACAAACGTTACCGAAACACCCTGGCACAAAATTTCAATAAAATAACCCCTGAAAATGATATGAAAATGGCGAGAGTGCAACCAACTGAAGGTGTGTTTACTTTTGCCAAAGCTGACTCTGTGGTTGAATTTGCCAGAAAAAATAGTATGCTCATACATGGTCATACACTAGTCTGGCATCAGGAAATGCCCTCTTGGGTAGAACGATATCGTGGTAATGCACCTGCTTTAGAGAAAATACTGAAGTCTCATATTCAAACTGTAGTCGGTCATTATAAGGGTAAGGTTCAATACTGGGATGTTGTGAATGAAGCGATCGAACGTCATGGATATAGAAACACCATTTGGTATGATACCCTCGGAAAAGATTTTATTCGACGGGCTTTTATCTATGCACACAATGCCGATCCTGCTGCAAAACTGATTTACAATGATTATGATATTGCGACAGAAAATCAAAAGTCTAAAAAAGTTCTGTCACTTTTATCTAGGCTGCGAAAGGCAGGTACGCCAGTTTGTGCTGTAGGATTACAGATGCATATATCGGAGAATGGGATCAACTATGGCAGTTTCCGCAGAATGATTCAGAAATATGCAAGTCTGGGGCTGGAAGTACACATCACGGAAATGGATGTGAAAATTAAAAAGGCTGATGAGAAAACAACTGTCCGAAGTCTGGAAAAACAAAAGGTTATATACAAAAAAATTGCCAGAATTTGTGCGGAATCTCCAGCCTGTAAATCATTTACTACCTGGGGGTTCACTGATAAGTACACTTGGATTCCAGGTTTTACTGGTGGACGGTATCATAAACCACTTTTGTTCACAGAGTCATATGCTCGAAAACCATCGTTCTATGGTGTGATTGATGGTTTTAGGAAAGCACAGCCTATGGACAAGAGATAAAATCCTGGCGTTGCATCATTATTTCTACTTTTGCCATCAATCATGGGTTGACATACTCCCCTTGTTGAAACGAAGGGGATTCAAAAAGGCTGTTCCCAAGCAGGGTGAACCCGTGCTACTCCACCTTTTCTTCCTGTCTATTAGGCTCTTAACTAGACAATCAACATAAAGAAATGGTATAATCCAACACTTACTAATAATTAATTAACGGCTTGTATTTTCCTCAAACCAAGCAATTAAATCAGCCATGCTGGTAAAATCAAGCAATGCTTCACCAAGATTTTCCAATTGTTCTAAAGGTAAAGTTTCAACCTGTTGACGAATATCCTGTGGTAATTCTCCCACCTGTCTAGTTAGTTGACGGAAGATGAGCGATTTTTCTCCTTCCTCGCGTCCTCTTTGTTCTCCTCGTTGTTCTCCCTCTTGTATTCCCTCTTCCTTGATTTCCCGATAAACCCGCGTTTCTTGAAGTGTAATTCCTAACATTTCTTCTACCTCTATGCGACTTTTATTTTCAAACTTGTACACCATTATCGTTGTTACTAGCTCTATTATGGCGCGATTTACTGGTTGAGATTGTTGAAGCTGATTCCTTGCTAACAAATACCTTGCTGACTGGGTTGCTTGTTCATCATCGAGGGTAGTTAATACCATCAATGCTACCCATACAGGTAATTGGCGAATATCACCCAACTCATCCAAATATATGCGATTTACCTGTGAACTATTAAGTTGACTTTGATAAGGACGAATATCAGTTTGTTCAAGACTACGGGATGGGTAAATTATCACTATTTGCAAATCACTAAATCTAGGACGATTGCGGTAAAAATATAAGTAAGATTCTGCAAATACCCTTTCATAAAGCTGTTCGTCTTTCTGGAATTGTACCTCACAGAAATACACAACCCCAGGATTTCCGCTTTCGGGTGGTAAAAATACCCCATCGATTTCAAATTTTGGTTCTTTAACAGCTACGGAATCAAATCTATATTCATCTGCATTTTCTGGTGGGTTTGTCAATAATTCAAACAATAAATTTGGGTATTGTTGGAATAGTTTATAAAAAATCGAATCTCGACGCATGGAGGTTTTTGCTTGAAGATTGCACCCCCTCAATTTTAAGTCTTAACTGTTTCTAACTAAATAATGTAGCTTGGGTGGAGGTACGTAACGTCACAGGGAGCATCCCACTTTTTTAAAGATTCTGTCATTGCGTTAGCGAAGCTTGTCCGATAGGACATACGTAACGAAGTGAAGCGAAGCAATCGCAAGATTTTCAACTAAGAACAAGTCCATGGGATTGCTTCGTCGTTCCTCCTCGCAATGACGGTCTAATTTTTCTCTACTTGCTAAATAAAATCAGGGATGCTCCCACGTCACATCTTGCACCACATGATTATTGCGAAAATTATCGCCTGTAACCCTTCTTATTTTGGCGTTGCTGAATAAAGGGATGAATTATGAACCACAAAGGCACAAAGGACACGAAGTGACATATTGGAAAAACAGGATGTTCCAGTTTAACCATATTTAAACCTTATAATACATGACAACAGAGTACACTTAGTGTTGATTTAGTAAAGCAATTTCTTATACTTGCTCAAAAGCTTCATCTGTTTCCCAAATAACTGATTCTTCCATTGTTCCAAATTCTGCGAAAGCTTTGGCAGCTTTAAGAGTTGTATTTAAGTCAACACAAGACTTGGCAGGATAAATACCTTCTTGCCCACCAGCTATCAAGGATACCTCTATATCTGATTTAGATGGGTCAATAAGAGAATAAAAACTTTCATTATCAAATGTCACATATACGACATATTTTTCCTGACCACCACTTACAGCCATGTGAGTTTCGCCATCTGTTTCTAGGGTTACAAGTGTTTTATGATGTCCATCCAATTCTCTAATAGCTGATTCTATTTCTTGCCAACTATGGGCTTGCTTTACACAACCCTTGTTCTGATTTTCAATCCAATTTTCAACTAAAAATTTTGTAATGAACATAATTAACCTCACTTCAGTGTAATTGTCTGACGACCACTATGGCTAATAACTTCTATTTCTTCTAGATTGGACTATCTAGCTATTCCTTTGTGTAAGAGACTAATTCCGGAAATGTGCATCTACAGTTTAAGTATTCATTAAGATGGTGTAAGTCGATTGCATATTTTCTGTAATCTTGAGGAGAAATCACTATTATTAATTTTTCACATATTTTTTTGTTTCTGCAGGCTAAAACAAAAGAATTAATGATTACTTTTGCGAAATCCGTTCTTGATTGCTTTAGCCGACATCGGCTGGAACCTAGCAATGGAATAACTATAGGATCGATATTACCAGTAGCTTCAATTTTCTTCCAAAGTTCTGAAATACTTTCTTGAATATCCTCGAAGCTAATACTCTCTATTGAGCCATGCTTATTCAGATTAGCGATGGCGACTAGATAGAATACTGTCTTTGATTTTTTTAATAATCCTTTATTTGATTTTTTTAACTGAATTACAGTACCAAGAGGATATCTTTTCTTTTTTCCTAATCGATCATCATTTAACTTCTCAAATTGCAGCCCATTGAGTAAATTTTCCAAATCTGAATCTAATTCATTAATTTTATTCTTGTAGAATTTGGATGCGAATTGTCCTTGCAAGCTGTTTTTTGAAATGATCCCACTGCTTACGTCAGTATCAAAAGTGGTATTAGTGCTGATGACATAAGTTCCTCGAAAGTCAAAAATATTTCCAACTTGAATTTCTATGTGTATATCAGAATTCCTCACATTGCTGCGAACAGATAATTTGGGGCGACTTACCCAAATGGAAACCAAGATAATAATACCAACTAAAAAGTAGGGATTTTGGTTCAAAGAGTCTTTGGCTACTGGAGAAAAAAATGAGACAACAGTTATAAGTAGCCAGATTTTGCCAAAAGCCGAGAAAATATTGTCAAAAGTTCTACGTGTAAATATGACATTTACCCAATGATTTTTTGATAAGAAATCATTGAATGAGACTATAAATCTACATATCATTCTGACTATATTCCCAAGTTTTTATAGATTTTTTCAGGATAGTAATACGAACCAATCTCACTGTCTCTTCGTTTTTGTTGATGTTCTATTGGCCAATTATCCAAAGCATATTTCACAATAGCTGGATTATAACTAATGTGAATAGCCAATTTATCTCTAATAATTGGTGGACATAGCTCCTCATCTTGACTTCTTGTTTTATTCAGGTTTACAACAATAATTGGGAGATCCAAGTTTAATGCTTGCTCAATTTCCCAACGTACATATTTATAGAGATAGCGTGTTTGAGTACCTACAAGAAGGATAAAATCTCTTGTATTAGCAAACCGCTCTCGTAATTGTCTCTTGATGATGACTTCTGAGGTCAAGTTAGGATTAGGGTTAATGTCATGAACATTATAAAAGTTGAAATCTATATTCTGGTTATTCTTCCATGCCTGCATTAAGCGATAGTAGCGCATATCCGTGTCAGCATCGAAGCTAACATATGTTTTATTGCGGTAAGCCATTTTAAAGATTTCTGCTTGCTATGTTTTTTACCAAATTCTCTCTATTATAATTAAACTAACCTAATATACATGATTCTACATCCTTTCTAAAACGCGAATCCCCAACAAAGACAACCCCAACTTCAATGTCCGCGCTGTGACATCACACAACGCTAACCGGGAAGTCCGCATTGGTTCCTCAGATTTCAATACTGGGCAATTCTCGTAGAATTTATTAAACTTATCGCTCAATTGATACAAATAATCACACAAACGATGGGGTAACAATTCTGTCTCCACCGCACCAATTACCTCGCCCAATTGCAATAAATGCTTTGCTAGAGTAAATTCCGTTTCGTCCTGTAATGTAATCTTGGCATCTGCACCCAACTGGGTAAAATCAATATTACCCGAAGGCGTAGGCGCCGACCTGACGGTTCGCGCAATCCCCTGAGTTCGCACATATGCATACAACATATAAGGGGCGGTATTACCTTTGAGGGAAAGCATATTGTCAAAACTAAACTTATAGTTACTGGTGCGGTTTTGGCTTAAATCTGCATACTTCACCGCACTAATACCAACCACCTGGGCAACATTAGCGACAAACTCTGGGGTTTCTTCCCTTTCTTCTGACTGTAACCTGGTTTCTAAGTCTGCACGGGCACGACTTACGGCTTCATCCAGTAAATCCCGCAACCGCACTGTATCACCGGAACGGGTTTTAAATTTCTTGCCATCTTCCCCTAACACTAAACCAAAGGGAACATGAACTAGTTCCACCTCATCGGGAATCCAACCCGCCCGACGTGCTACTTGAAACACCCCGGCAAAGTGGCTAGCTTGTCCCGAATCGGTAATGTAAACAATACGCTTGGCTTTATCTTCTCGAATCCGGTAGCGCAGGGCGGCTAAGTCGGTGGTGGCGTAGTTGTAACCGCCATCGGATTTCTGGATAATTAGGGGTAAGGGTTCCCCTTCCCGGTTGGTAAAGCCTTCTAAGAAGACAACGTTTGCTCCTTGGTTTGCTTCCAGTAAGCCAGATGTCTCTAAATCTGCTACTACTGCGGGTAAAAAGGGATTGTAGAAAGATTCTCCCCGCTCTTGGAGGTTAATATCCAACAAGTCATAAATCACTTGAAATTCCTGGCGGGATTGCTCGCAAAGCAACTTCCAAGCATGGATTGTATCTTCTGCCCCTGCTTGTAAGCGTACCACTTCCTGACGGGCGGTTTCTTGGAAGGCTTCATCTGCATCAAATCTTTGTTTGGCTTTCTTATAAAAGGATACCAAATCCCCAATATCCAAAGCATTTGCGGTGGTGAGAGCCTCTGGGTATACTTCCCGCAGGTAGGTAATTAACATCCCGAATTGGGTTCCCCAGTCGCCCACATGGTTTAACCGCAAGACATCATGACCGCGAAATTCTAAAATTCTGGCAATACTGTCACCAATTATTGTCGATCGCAAATGACCTACGTGCATCTCTTTGGCAATATTGGGACTGGAAAAGTCCACAATTTCCCGTTGGGGGTTATCGGTGAGGGGAACACCCAGGCGAGAATCACCTTGCATGGCGTTGATTTGCCCTTCCAGGTATGCTGTTTTCAGCCGTAAATTAATAAAACCAGGGCCAGCAATTTCCGGTGGTTCACAAATATCAGATACATCCAGTTTCTCTACAATAGCAGATGCGATCGCCCGTGGTTGCTGTCCGATTTTTTTGGCTAATGGTAAGGAGACGTTAGATTGATAGTCACCAAACTTGGGATTACTAGCAGCACCCAAAAGCGGATCGACGGTGCCATACTCATCACCAAACGCCGCAGCCAAAGCCTGTTGAAATTTACCTTGTAATAGTTCTTGTGTAGGGTTCATAATAAATTTGGCAACTAATCAATAAAATAGAAATTATGGGTTTGGCTAAAATACAAAAGAATTATCAGCCAGACTCTGCACAATTAACCTTACTACAGGATTGAGAATTGCACATCACAAAAAGATAAGATATATACCCATCTGTTTTATCATTTCATTGGCTGGCGAATTAGGGATATCACCATTTTTGAGGTGCAAGTATCCTTCTGTTGCCACTCTCAAAACCCTATTAATATTATGTTCGCATAATCGCTTACGATATAAAGTAGTCAGTGGAAAGATAACTTATGCCAAAACGGATTACTATAGTTGCCCATGCAAATGTCTCTGAATTAGAACAGCTTTACCGTCAAGCAAAAAATGGAATTGCCAGTCGTCAGTTCCAGATTATATGGCTACTAGCACAAGGAAAGACAACAGAGGAAGTTGAGGAGATAACAGGTTACAGCAGAACATGGATTTATGCACTAGTCAAGAGATACAACGAATTGGGCGTTGAAGGATTAGGCGATCGCCGTAGTCAAAATCAAGGAGCAAAGCCATTAATAGGAGATGTTGAACAAGCAAGGTTATGGCAAGTTTTGCAGGGAGATGCTCCAGATGGAGGGCTATGGAATGGGAGGAAAGTGGCAGATTGGCTTTCCTCTGTCACTGGCAAGAAAATTAGCCGACAAAGAGGATGGGAAATATTACGACAAATGACTTCTAGGTTGCGAGTACCTCGTCCATCTCACGCCCAAAGCAATACAAGTACGCAAGAACCATAAACATTATTATGCTGTGTTATTAGCTAACTCCCCTACTAACAAAATCCTGTTGAGTAGATTTAATTTACTAGAGGTGAGAAAATAGCGATCGCTAAAAATACTCTCTAAGGTGAGATTTCACAGGGGTGAGTTTGGGATTGCATTAAACCTGAACTCAGCGTTTTGATGAACATTTGACTCAGTGATATGATGTCCGGCAAATTACCCATAATATGTCCGCAGCGAGTGGAACGAAGTGAAACGACGCAATCCCAAAGTCTTTGAGATTGCTTCGCTTCGTAAGCGCTTCGCGCACGCGTTCCGCGAACGCAATGACGGTTATTTAAACGGACATCATATGAGAGGAGGAACATCAATGACAAAAGGAAAAAATTTACAAAGTATATGGGATAATTTGCCAGAAGAGCGCGAGCAAAAAATACAGGCTCGTACTGATGAATTAGACATCGAGTATCTAGCTTTACAGGAATTACGAAAAGCGGCAGGATTGACACAGGCAGAAATTTCACGAAGCTTGAATATGCCGCAGTCCAACGTATCCCGCCTAGAAAGAGAGTCGGATATGTTATTGTCTACTTTGCGGAATTATAGAAACTAGTCGAAGTCCAAAACTCAAGTGCCTTAAGGCAGGAGATGTAGGACGAGGTAGCACTTTGGCTGTGCCTTTAAATGATAAAATACCAATAGTCAGTATAAGACATTAAAACCTACCGAGGGACTCTCGGAAAGTATACGCC
>JASJDS010000163.1 GCA_030065055.1 Calothrix sp. MO_192.B10 | reverse complement strand
TAACTCTGGCTATATTAGCACAATTTAGCTTCTTTATCCCATCTTCTAAGGGTGGTAATACTGACTCCATAATGTTCTGCTGCTTCTTTTGGGGAGACATACGCTTTAGTCAATAACCTCTCCAAACCTTAACATTTCTCTTGTGCATATTTGGAGATATTTGAAAAGGTTTGGTAAGAAAATTATTTAATAGTAACGCCTCATTCACCTGGACGCAGTGGTTGAATGACTTGAAAATACTACTTTCCCTCACCTCCACGGGAGTCAATTCCAGTTTGATGATGATGTTTTAGCAAGCCATTTAAGAATCGCTCTAGCAATAGCTTCTCCTCCACGAGTACTCCAATCTGTGGTGTCAGGAACTGGCACATGGATAAAGTACAATTCTGCGAGTACAGAAACTCTGACATTTGTATCCTCAGCACCACTCAACACACCTAAATTTAAACCAGGATCTCTACCATTCGCAATGCGATCGCGAATACCAAGTTCGTTAGCAATTTCTGCACTCATAAGGGATGATAGCTCTAAATCTTCAGCATCTGCTTTAGTCCGGTGTACGAGAACTTCTGCTCCTTGAGCGTTAACAGTAGCACTGTTATGGTGGATGGAACAAAAGACATCATAATTAGCAGCGGTTCTACCTATATTGTAAAGACCGTTACCATTAATTCCACCAAAATCCGTAATTATACAAGGTACTCCCACTTCATCGAGTACACTTTTAGCAGCTTCAGCAGCTACCCAATTTAAGTCATATTCGCGTACACCACCAACTCCAACTGCTCCTGGTTCCCATCCGTTTGGATTCGGGCCATGTCCCACTTCTAACATCACACCTTTGTTTTTCCAGATTGGTTTTTCAATCGGTGAAGAATTGGCGTTTTCTAAGAGTTCCTCCGCTTCTGGAATCAGGTTCAAAACTTTGTTGATGTATTTTTCTTTCCTTTCTCTATCTGCTTCTGTTCCGTCAAAGGGACCACCAATATAACCTGCAAAAGCAATGAAACGAATGAAGTCTTCAGGTGTTGCACTATTATCACGCCAGCCGGAATAGATTGGTCTATCAATAAAAATCCAATAACCTTTTACTGCATCTGACAATGTGGCAAACTTGCAATAGATACCTTTTCCATCACTTGCATCATATTCAATTGGTGAAGCAATCTGACTCATTTCCGGACGATATTTCATTCCGAATGGATTGCCGTGTAACTTGAATAGTTTTGATGTACCCCAACCTGATTCCAAGATCGCTTGAGCTAGTTCAACTACCTTCAGATGCTCAAATTCTATGTTTGTCGAGGCTAAAACTTGTACAAAATCACTCCAGTCAAACATTTTATATTCCTCAGTAAAGTTACAAAATCAATCAAAGTATAACTATTAAATAAAAAAGGTAAAGGGGAAAGGTATTCTTTTTTTCTATATGAAATATAAGGAATGAATTCCCTAACCCGTCCCCCTGGATTGAGCAACAATTTCATAAATTGAACATCTAGCCAGGAATATGGCTCAGTTGATCAACTTATGAAAGTTGCTATTTGTTAGTGGGTCAATTTTGGTATTTTACTTTCTTGAATGCTTATTAGCATCAGTTCAAATCTGCATGGAAATTTGTTGGTTCTCATTGTCTTACACTCTCAAAAAACCCGAAATTAAACCTCATCTATGTTAAAACCTGGAGTTTCTAATGATTCTGATGTGTCATTGCGACGTAAGGAAGCAATCCCAAAGTCGTGTTATCGGTTTTTAAGGTAGACGAGGTTTACGCTCTCAATTGCTCTTACAAATCATCCCCCGCAATAATCGTTGTCAGAAATTTATAGTTGCGGTTGCTTTGATAACGCCAGTCTTGCTTAATCAGTTTCATGAATTCCCGATGACCCTTGCGAGTACGCCCTACTAAACAGCCAGCACTGGCGTAGCTAATATTGTTACGGGGATAGTCATATCCATAGTGCTGATTAATGTAAAACAAACCCGTATCTAGCTTGTCACCTGTACGAATCATGTCCTTGTTAAAGTCCCTGTGAACTGTAATATCAGATACCTGAACTAGTGCTTCATGGGGTTCAGCATTACCATGAGTTCCTACTCTCCATGCTTTGTATTGTCCAAATTTTATCCTGGCTGCTCCGTGTTTTATGGCATATGCAGAAATAGGATTATAAGTGTAGTGTTTGCCTGGTTCGGTTGTTGCTTCCCAAATACCAATTATTTTAGGAGTTCTACCGACAACTTGAATAATTAGTCGTAGATCGTTGAAGCGATTAGGTCTATCGGGATTAATTGTTCCATCGGTGTTCATCCCTTCAACATAGACGATGTTGTATTCCCCAGTTTTTCTATCAACGTGATAACCCTTGTCTAGCATATATTTAATAATGTGACTAGCAAAATCGTTACTGAGGTTTAGTTCCCTTTGTGGTAACTCATCTGGGTGTGTCTCAATTAATTTCTTCGCAGTGTCAAGTCCCAAAAATCCTTCTTCATCACACTTCATCAATTCTTGAAATTCTCGAAGTGCTGATGCAGAAATAGGACCAAATTTACCATCTGCTGGGGGTGCAAGAAGTTTATGCCCAATCAAAATCTCTTGAATATGTTTGGCTAATTCCTTATCAGCGGCGATCAGTTCTAGACCGTATTCCAATTTTTGGTTGTAGAAATCTTGTAGTTTCATAGCTCTTTAGTTCAATTTAGTTAACAAAATGTGGAAGCTTGATAATTAATGTGAGAGTTTTTAGGATAAGGGATAACTCTCTTTTCACTAATAATTTTTACCTGTTACCTGTTGTTTATCATCCTTTTATACTTTTAATGTTTAACTGAGTAATATTTGGGTGAGCAATGCTCACAAAATAAAATTTATTTCACTTTCTTTCAGCAAACTTTTGCACAGCTTTAGGACTAAAAGCAGCAACTAAAAAACTAAAAGTTAGGTTAATACCTACATCTTTAACTTGTGGATTGGCTAGTGTCACTCCGCCAAAAGTGATCGCGGAGATGAGGGCAATGAGACTCATCAGTCGCATAGAAGAAAGATGACCGTTATCATCTTTCATAAAATCCATAATTGTTTGAGGTTTAGCTGTCACGTCGATATTTCGTTGGGAAATATTAGCTGTAGAGTTCATGATTAAAATCTCCTGATTTGTAAATTTAGTAAAGCTTGAATTAGCGATAAGTAGTAAGCGGTAGTTATTTCTGGTACCTTAATCGTAAGTGAAATTGGTATTTGCTAAACATAGAAAACTGCCATTGATTATTTATTTCCTTCTAATTCCTTTCTTCCTGCTGCTGCAATAGCTTCTAGGGTTTCACACATTGCTTCTAAGTCATCTACTTGACCATCTGCTAAATCGAAGGCGATTAGCATCAATTCTCTGCGAAGTTTACGGGATATTTTCATGGTTTACACTCCTTGACATTAATATTTAAAGTCCAAAATACAAATGGATGATTGTAGTTAATTGTTGAGTTACTATTACAAAAAAATCATCACAACAAAAACAAGATTTGAAACTGCTGTTGATTTATGAATAGTTGCCAGTGAAATTAACTTATGCATTTTTGCCTCTGCTAATCGCAATGAATGCTAGTTTTATGTTGGCTTTGATAGATATTAAGTGTAGTTTTAAATAACTGATGCAGTTGCTGCTTATATAGCAATCCGGTTTGATTTCTGAAAAAATCAAAGTAAGTAACACAGGTCAAATTAAATATAAAACCTCACAGGCGGGGTGCTAAACAGGTGGAGAAATGGTATGAGGTGGGCAGTACTCGAAAGTGCAAGATATGTGGAAACACTCATGGAGAAAAAAGTTCATTTTACAAGGGTTTCGGCTCATGTTTCCTGTGGTGAAGAGAAGTTGTGTGGGTGCTGACTGCATAAGCTCAAAACCCTGACATCTATTTATTTCATGCAATCATATAAGAATGTCAGCTTATATGAGGCGAAGCAGTAGTAATGAATGCTTCATCAAGATACTGGAATATATGGCGAATTAATCCTGCTCATGAAAGACTGGGATACACAAAGTTTTTAGTTCATTTAGCACAGGAGTTTATTCAAAACCAAATTGCTAATTATCGCAAAAATGACATTCAGGATACTCTTTTTCAGTATTTTCAGGCGCGAAAATCTACTGTTGATGTCCTAAATAGTGCCCAAGCTGGGCTTTGTCTACGATGTTATGTCTCTGAACCTATACTCAAAGCCTGTAAAAAGATTTACTTTCCTTTTAGTGGTAACAATTCCTTTACCTATAAGGAATTGCTACGATTTGTTCTTGATGACGATGGGCAAAAGCTAATTATCCTGGATCACGATGGAAAAACTCAACTCATTCTTGATGATAAAGGTGAAGCAAAAAAAGCGGCTTACCAATTTTTTACTGTTAAGGTTTTGCAAACATTTAATCCTAATTCCCAGTCCAGCATGAGTTTGGATAGTTGGGCATTCTTGCAAACAAAACAAAATCCAGAACTGAAAGCTTTTTTATCAGATTTTGGTTTTAAACCTCTTAGCGACTGGGCTCTTTTAAATAGAACTAGACCCAAACAGCTTGAAGGTTTATCTGAGCATTCGCGCCATTTGGTAGAAGTATTTCATGGAGTTTATCGTCGGGACAGGCGTGAGCAACAGCCTAAAGGAGCCAGAAAATGTCCAGACCCTTCAAGTGCTCAACTACAAGAAATGCTGGCTGAGTTGCAAAAACGTAATCAGATTATCAATCATACAGATGGGTTGATGCAAGCACTCAAAAGTGTAGCCATGGAGTTACGCCAGTATGATATATGGAGTAACAGAGAACCGTTGGAATTCCAAGATTCTGACACTGGAAATTATACACCAAGACAGGATTTACCTTATGATTCTATAAATCCGGAAAATTTAGAAAAACGGGAATTTGCAGATTTATTGCATGATAAATTGATGTTAACTTTAGGTGATGGGATTAAGAAACAAATAAGCGATCGCATTACCAAGTTGCAAAAAAGCAAAAAATATGCTTCTCTATCTCAACAATTTATTCCTGGTTTGCGACTTTATTACGTTGAGGCGATGTCTCTTAGAGATATTGCTCCCAGATTGGGAATGACAAGTTGGGATCAAGCTAGACGGGTTTTGAATCCGGGAGAACTTCTGAGAAATGTACGCACTTACTGCGTGCAAAATCTTCTTGAAACTATCTTACAAAAGGCTCAAGAAAAGGGTTTATCTACAAATCCTCCAGAACCAGATTATCTCAAAAACCTGGCGGAACAAATAGAAGCTTTTGCCGATGGAGAAGTATTTCAACAAGCAGCAGAAGAACTCAAAGCGGGGAAAAACCGTTCGATGGACAGTGTATATGCTCAACAACTTCGCCTTTATTTATAGGACTTACACACTCGTTACGAGAATTAATGTGTTTGAGATTGCTTCCTCCCATCGCAATGACTGTAATTACCTTGTCTGTGCGTAAGTCATGATTGAGAAAAACATAAATAAACATACATCAGGAGTACAGTCGTGACTAGTGACCAAGTTGGTGCAAATGAATTAAGACTTTTACTTTCAGAAATAGTTTTACTGGAACCAGAATATTATCAGCAAGCACGAGAGATAAGTAAGGAGGTAAAAGATGAAGCGAAAAAATGGCAAGCATATTTGAATTCATTAGCGTTAATTGGCTTTGAAGAATGGTTAAGCGAACACTTGCCAGATAAACCCTTGAGCCGAGATATAAACTTCATTGAAGCAGTAGCAAACCTCAAAGCAGGTGATTTTAAATTTTGTATAATGGCTACTGAACACATAATTGATGAAGTTGTAAATTTACCGAAAAGGATAATTGAACAACCAGAATTATCTGCTCATTTCTATGTAGTTATTGAGGTATTAGAAGAACAGTCAGAAATTATTATCCGAGGTTGTTTACGTGGTGACAAACTAGTTGATTATCGCCGTGGGGCTAATTTAAAAATACAGTCAGGATGTTATCAGCTACCGTTATCTTTATTTGATACTGAACCAAATCACCTGTTATTTGATTCCCGTTTCTTGTCACCATCATCTATTCCTTTACCTGTACCTGCAACAGAGGTACAAGAAACTCGAACAAAATTGAGCCAATGGTTACAGGGTGTGGTTGATGAACCTTGGCTTTCCTTGGATGCACTGATTAACCCAGAAGCAAGTTTAGCTTTTAGTACCCGCCATAGTGATGAAAGTATTAAGAGAGGTAAACTAATTGACTTGCAGATGGAGCTAGGTAGTCAAACAGTGGCTATGCTAGTAAATATAACTAGAAAAGCAGAGGATAAATTAAGTGTTTTAATACAGCTACATCCCACTGGAAGCGAAAGATTTTTGCCCCCTAATATAAAACTCACCTTACTATCAAAAGCGGGGGAAAATCTCCAGGAAGTAACTTCTAGAGTTCAAGATAACTACATTCAATTAAAACCTTTTAAAGGTCAAATCGGAAAGCGTTTTAGTGTTGAAGTTAGTTTTGATGATTTGAGAGTCAAAGAAGATTTTCAACTGTAAACCTCGTCTACCTTGAGACATTTATAAAGTAAAAATACAATTACCATAGGGTGTGTTAAGTAGGTAGGCACAGTAAATTATAAAACGGCACCCCTCTCCTTAATAAGGAGAGGGGCTGGGGGTGAGCTTCAGTTTCAACTATGTCGAACTAATTACAAGATTGAGCAAGTATCTGTAACTTAAGCTTGTAGACATTATGAGTGTATTTATCGCTATTTAATTAATACATTTTTAAATGAACAAAACAGTTGTCATTAACACTGGAAGTGGTGACTTGAATAAAGGATTTAATCAAGTTATTGTGCAAATCCGAGCAGCAGATAATACCATTGTGCAGCAATTTGTGGGTAGTTTACCCCCAGCACCATATGTGATTGAACAGTATAGAAATTGGCAATTACATTATAAAGCTCTGTGCGATCGCCAACGGCTGCGTTCATCCTCAGGAGAAGAAGATGATGATCCCCTAGAAATTGATGCAACTGGTAAAACCAATGTCTCTGAGGCGGATTTCAATGATTTGTGTGAAAAATTACAAAAGTCAATGAATGATTGGCTGTTGTCCGAGGAGTTTTCCCATGCTAGCCGACAATTGCGATCGCATCTCAACCCAGAGGACGAAATTCGGATAATTTTTGAAACTGAGGATGAATTGCTGCGGCGATTACCTGTGAATCGCAGCAGTTTTTATCGGGATTATCCCTACGCAGAAATGGCTCTGTTTAGACCAGAGTATCAACGTCCTCCACGGCCACAAGTCCCTAAAAATCAAGTCAGAATTTTGGCGATTCTGGGCAATAGCCAAGGCATTAATGTGGAGGATGAAAGAAATTCTCTCACAGATTTGCAGGATGCTGAAGTAGAGTTGATTGTCAAGCCTTCACGTCAAGAATTTGACACCAAGTTGCGGAATCCCCAAGGCTGGGACATTCTCTTTTTTGCGGGCCATAGTGCCACTGAAGGTTCTACTGGCAAGATGTATATTAATGAGAATCAAACAAACAACAGTCTCACCATTGAGCAGTTAGAAGAAGCTCTCACCGCCGCCATTAACAATGGTTTACAATTGGCAATTTTCAACTCCTGTGATGGGTTGGGATTGGCACGGGAACTGGAAAAATTAAATATTCCCACGATTATTGCCATGCGGGAACCAGTGCCTAATCGTGTGGCACAGGAATTTTTTAAGTATTTTATCGCAGGTTTTGCTAAAAATAAAAAACCTTTATACCTGGCAGTTAAGGAAGCACGGGGGGAATTACAACGCTTAGAGGATGAATCCCCTGCTGCTTCTTGGTTGCCTGTAATTTGCCAAAATCCGGCAGTACAACCGCCAACTTGGGTAAATTTGGGTGGGGGAATCTGTCCCTACCGTGGTTTATATGCCTTCCGAGAGCAAGATGCACACCTGTTTTTTGGACGGGAGGAGTTCACCCAGAATTTAGTCGCAGCGGTGCGAAAAAAGCCCTTGGTGGCTGTGGTTGGTCCCAGTGGTAGTGGTAAATCTAGTGTGGTGTTTGCTGGATTGGTTCCTCAGTTAAAGCAAGATACTCTTGCCAATTGGCAGATTATTCATTTTCGTCCAGGGAACAATCCCATTGAAGGGTTGGCGAGGGCATTCACTCCTCTTTTATGGTTTGAGGATGAAAATGCCCAGCGCTTATTTGAATTGGAATTGCAAGTTGCTGTGGAACAAGATTCGCAAGCTTTATACAGAATCATCGAAATTTATGTACAGCAAAACCCTGGTACTCGTCTAGTACTTATAGCCGACCAATTTGAAGAACTTTATACCCTAGCTCCCGAAGAACAACGTCAACCATTTTTGGATGCATTGTTGACTGCTTGTAATAAGGCTCCATCTTTTACCCTAGTAATTACCCTACGGGCAGACTTTTACGGCTATGCCCTATCTTACCGCCCCTTCAGCAATGCCTTACAGGGAGCAGTCCTTAACTTAGGACCCATGAGCCGCCAGGAATTGCACTCAGCAATTGCAAAACCTGCGGCAAAAATCCAGCTGGGGTTAGAAGATGGGTTGACAAATAGAATAGTTAATGAGATTGGGCACGAGCCTGGGCGTTTACCCTTGCTGGAATTTGCCCTGACACAGTTATGGGAACAACGGGAAAATGGACGGTTTACCCATCAAGCTTACAACAAGATAGGTGGGGTATCCCTAGCACTAGGGGAATATGCGGAACAAGTATATACTCAGCTTTGTGAAGATGACCGGAACAAGGCGCAGCAAGTGTTTATTCAGCTGGTGCGTTTAGGGGAAGGTGCAGAAGCAACCCGGAGGTTAGCAACTCGTTCTCAGGTAAAAAATTGGGATTTGGTAACCCATTTAGCATCAAAGCGTTTGGTGGTGACAAACCGCAATTCTGAGCGTGGGGAAGAAACAGTAGAAATTGTCCATGAAGCGCTGATTAAAAGCTGGGGAAGGTTGGAGCAATGGTTACTGGACAATGAAGACTTTCTCCGGTGGCGGAATCGACTGGAAGATGCAATGGGTGAATGGAAAAGCCATAGTAACCACGAAGATTATTTATTGCGTAAAGCTCCTTTGGTAGAAGCGGAAGGATGGTGGCAAAAGCGGGCAGAGGAAATCAGTGGTTCTCAAGGGAATTTTATTCAGAAAAGTCTGGAATTGCGAAAGCACCATCAACGTAATCAAAAACTTACTATCTCAGGGATTGCCGTTGTCTTACTGACAATAACTGGAATAGCTGTGTGGAACTGGCGAAAAGCAGAGGATAGTGAGCGAAAAGCAAATGTTAGTGAAATTCAAGCGATCGCAAAATCTTCTCCAGCCCTTCTTGCATCAAATCAATATTTGGACGCGCTAGTAGAAGCAATCAAGGCAGGGCAAAAACTCAAGAAGTTAGGTTCTGCTGCCGATCCAAAAACCCGGATGCAGGTTATATTGGCACTACGAGAGGCAGTTTACGAAGGACTAGAACGCAACCGCTTTTCAGGACATAGGGGTAATGTTTATAGCCTCACCTTCAGCCCCAATGGCAAGACAATTGCTTCTGCTAGTGAAGACAAAACCATCAAAATCTCGAATTTGGATGGTAGGGTACTTAAAACCCTAACTGGGCATAGTGGTACTATTTTTAGCGTTGTCTTTAGCCCTAATGGCAAGACAATTGCTTCTGCAAGTTTCGATAGAACCATCAAAATCTGGAATTTGGACGGTAACGGTAGTCTACTTAAAACCCTAACTGGGCATAAGGGTGCTGTTAATAGTGTTACCTTCAGCCCCGATGGCAAGACAATTGCTTCTGCTAGTGAAGACAAAACCATCAAAATCTGGAATTTGGATGGTAGTCTACTTACAACCCTAACAGGGCATAAGGGTGCTGTTAATAGCGTTACCTTCAGCCCCGATGGCAAGACAATTGCTTCTGCCAGTGAAGACAAAACCATCAAACTATGGAGTTTGGATAGTGGTAAATCCAAAACCCTTGGTAAGCATAATGGTCCTGGCACAAGTGTAACATTTAGCCGTAACGGCAAAAAGCTTGCCTCTACTAGTTGGGACGGCAGGATCAAACTCTGGAATGTTAATGGTCAATCAACTCAAGAAATTACAATCTATGCTGAACATAACCATATGATCTTTAATCTTAGTTTCAGCCCTGATGGCAAAATGCTTGCCTCTGCTAGTGCGGACAACACTATCAAATTTTGGAGTCTGGATTTTCAGAAGCCTCTAATCCTAACTGAGCATAGTGGTGCTGTTACTAGTGTTATATTTAGTCCCGATAATAAAACAATTGCTTCTGCCAGTGAAGACAAAAGTATCAAACTCTGGAGTTTGGATGGTAGATTACTTCAAACCCTAACTGGACATAGTGGTGCTGTTACTAGTGTTATATTTAGTCCCGATAACAAAACAATTGCTTCTGCCAGTGAAGATAAAAGTATCAAGCTCTGGAGTTTGGATGGTAGATTACTTCAAACCCTAACTGGACATAGTGGTGCTGTTACTAGTGTTATATTTAGTCCCGATAACAAAACAATTGCTTCTGCCAGTGAAGATAAAAGTATCAAAATCTGGAGTTTGGATGGTCGGCTACTTAAAACCTTTGGTAACCATGATGGTGTCCCCGCAAGCATCACATTCAGCACCGATGGTAAGATGATTGCTTATGCAAGTTCCGATGGAACTATCAAACTCCGGAGTTTGGATGGTGGTAAACCCAAAACCCTTGGTAAGCATGATGGTGCCCCCGCAAGCATCACATTCAGCAACGATGATAAGATGATTGCCTCTGGGAGTGATAACGCTCGAATCAAACTCTGGAGTTTGGATGGTGATGAACTCAAAACCCTCGTTGGTCATAGCAGTACTGTTACTAGCCTCAGCTTTAGTCCCGACAATAAAACCCTTGCTTCCGGAAGTGAAGACAACACCATCAAAATCTGGAGTGTAGATGGAGAGGAACTTTCAACATTTAGTAGGCATAAGAGGGATGTCACTAGCCTCAGTTTTAGTCCCGACGGCAAGATGCTTGTTTCTTCTGATGCTAACAATACAGTAATTCTATGGAATTTAAATCTTGATGATTTACTGCTACGTGGTTGCAAGTCTGTCAGTAACTATCTCAGAAATCCCAATCGCAGCAACGACACACACCATCTCTGCAACGATATCGATAGTTCCCGTTAATAAAGAAAGCAAAAAGCCTGCAGGCTGTTTGAAAAAATGGGATGCTGTCTTGCGGGATGAATTGGTAGCTGAAAGCTGCGATAATTCGTTCTAAATTGAGCAAAATTATCCCACGATTCAGCAATTCACGGGTTTGTAACCTTTCTCACAGTTTTTGGGATCACCATTGTGAGGGAAATAGCAATCTTCTTTTCCATTTATTACTTTACAACATTTACACTTCTGTGAACTTGATGCTGACACTGCAATATTGTTGTTTTCGGTAGATGAAGCCCATAATTGAGCAGGAATACTCCAGTCCTGAGCAATATGAAAGTTTTTCATGATTAGTGCATCTACTGCACTTTCTTCCCAGGTATAACCAATATTCCAACCATTGTTAGGAGGATTTAGTGGTCGATTTTCAGGAACATTATGAGTACAAAGCTTTAAAGAATCACCATTATGGAGGTGAGAATTAAAGTTTAAGGAAGCTTCCATATTATGGATAGAGCCAATAAAAGACCAAGGAATATTGGTTTTTTTAGCTACCAATTTATAGCGATCGCTATTAGCTTTAATTGTATCGACGATTGTTTTTACACGTTGTAGCCAATCAGATTTAATTTTGCAGCTATCACAAAGTTGGACACATTCTGATTTGAGAACAGTCAGTTTTGTAGTAGTCATAATCAATAACTAATATTGTTTGGATTTTAGCTTTAGCTTTGATTAGATTTCACTTCAAGTAAGTGATGCAGTTGCTAATTACATTGCTGCTATATATAGCACTACGCCTGACGAGGCGCGGACATTTCTAAATCCATAAACTTGAATCTCCCTCTTTCTAGAGCAGAAAGTGCATAAGCTAATTTCAGTTACAGCTATAAAAAAAGTAAGCAGGTTGGCAAAGAATCAATTGATTTTTTACCAATCTCATCAAAGTACTACCAACAATGAAAACAGCTTCTTCAAGGAGAAAATAATGACTACAACAGCTAATACCAGAAGATTTTTCATGGGTTTCATGGGACTTGTATCTGCTGTGACAATAACTACTCCCTTACTTTTTTCCGCAGAACCAGCTTCAGCAAACTGTCGAGTTTCTTCGACTGCTTTACAAGTTGCTAAACTTACTAATCGAGTACGTGCTAAATACCGTTTAAGACCTTTACGTTTTAATTGTCGATTATATCGCGCTGCTCAAAGACATACGGTAGATATGGTCAAAAGGAATAAGATAAGTCATACAGGTTCTGATGGTTCTAGCGTGGGGGTTCGTGTCAAAAGAAGCGGGTATAAATTTTCAGCCGTTGCTGAAAATGTTGCTAAGGGTCAAAGAACTCCCTCGCAAGTAGTCAAGTCTTGGATGAATAGTCCTGGACACCGCAGAAATATCCTTAATCCTAGGTATACAGAGATTGGGGTCGGGTATGCTAATAGATATTGGACTCAAGTATTTGCTAGACCAAGATAGTCATCAAATCAGTGTAATATTTCTGTACTTGCAGAACTAAAAAATAACCAAAAATCAAACATAGGGAAATATTTTTTCTCTATGTTTGAGGCGAATATTCTGTTCAACTTTTAACTAATAAACATCAATTTTTCCAAGGAGAACAACAACATGAAAAATTATAAAATTTTAACATTAGGAGCATCTGGTGCAGGTAAAACTATGTTTTTAGCCAGTATGTTTAAGGCATTATCAACTCAGAAAAACTCTAATTTTAAACTCAATGTTGAAGATCCACAGAAACGAAAATTGCTTAACTCAATCTACACTCAAATAGTAACTGGAGATACATGGCCAGCCGGAACTAAAAGCATCTCAGAATGGACGTTTACTTGTCAAGTTCAAACAAAAAATAGTGATAACTATAATGCCTGTCAATTCACTTACTTTGACTATGCTGGTGGTCGTTTAACTGATATAGAACAAGAATCAGAATTTGAAGAAGTGGTGCAGCAAGCTGATGTGGTATTGGGATTGCTGGACGGTCAAAAAATATATGCTTGGCTCAATGGTAATGATAAGCAAAGAGCTGATGTCTTTTTAAGCACGGATTTGCCGAGTATTCTGAAGCGGATGCAGAACCTCAAAGTTCCAGTTCATTTTGTTATTAGTAAGTGGGATCTTCTGGATCAGAAGTTTACTCTGTCTCAAATACGTGAAAAACTTCTTACTATTCCAGCTTTTGCACAATTAATTAAAAATCGAGGTGAAGCAGGTTCTATTGTCCGAATTATTCCAGTTAGTGCTATCGGTTTGGAATTTGCTACTCTGCAAGCAAATGGAAATATGAAAAAGAATCCTGGTAAGATTCCATTTCCCTTTTTAGTTGAAGTGCCTATATCCTGTGTTTTGCCAGATAGACTACAACAAATTGCTAGTGAACGACAAGCACAAGAAAAGAAACTGGAACAACAAATTCAGAAAAAAGAAGGTAGCAATATTGTAGTTGGTGCTTTGGTTGGTGGTCTAGATATTTTAGGTGTTGGGTTAGATGGACTTGGATTACTGTTGGAGTTGGATGATACGGCTGAAATCAAACTAGCTAGATTATTTACTAAAGCGACTTCTATGGTTAATTCTCTCTTGAAGGGGGGAATAAAAACAATTGATGAGAAATTAAGTAAAGCATCTCGCAAAAAGAAAGAGGTTACTCTCCAAACTGTTAAAAATGAACAGTCTGCTCTAATGCACGCAGTAAATGTTTTTTACGATTTTGAGCAAGAATTACTTCAGATATTCCCTGACTCTAAATTGGTTTAGCACTATATAAACAAATCCCGTAAAAATGCAATGAATCACTACAATATTATTACTCTGGGACCATCTGGTTCTGGTAAAACCATCTTCTTAGCTAGTCTTTTCAAGGTATTTTCAACACAAGGGCAATTTGGGTTTTCCCTAGATATTCAAGACCATACTAAAAGAATAGCTTTGAATAAGATATATGCAGATTTGACCACAGGAGAAGAATGGCCCTTAGGCACTAAAAGTATTTCTGAATGGGTATTAACTGGCTATGTGAACAACTCAGGAATATCTAAGATTCCAGCTTTTAAAATCACTTATGTTGATTATAAAGGAGGTCTAATCACAGACGTATCAGCAGATGAAATAAATTACAGTGGTTACGATAATTTAAAAACCTATCTTCAAGAAGCTGATGCAATTTTAGCAATCTTAGATGGTCAAAAACTACTTTCTTTTATGCAGGAATATGACTTCAGCAAGAATATTTTAAGATGGCTAAATAAAGACCTAGCAAATCTCATGCAAATGGTTGATAAATGCAATAAGTATACTGCTGTTCATTTCATCATTAGCAAGTGGGACTTAATTGAAGGTAAGTACTCTCTAGCAGATGTAAAAAAACGCTTGCTGGATAGTGTTCGTGAGTTTAAGGATGTAGTTGAGAGTAGGAAGAAAGTAGGTTGTCCGGTACGTTTGATTCCTGTCAGTTCTCTAGGTCAAGGTTTTGCAGTCTTACAATCTGATGGACAGATGAAGAAACTTTCAGTCAATCCCCATCCGATGAATGTAGAATTTCCCTTAGCTTTTGCTTTGACGGATAAGCTAGACAATAAACCTGGTATTTGGAAACGAAAGCCTCTCAAACTTACAGTATGGGATTGGATTATCATCGGATTTTGTATTGTTTTTACGTTTAATAACGTAGCACTAGGACTAATTATTGCGATTGTTTATTTTGGAATTCGTCTGTTGACAAATAACAAAAAAAATCATCCTTTATCTAGTGAAGATGCATTAGAACAAAGCCTGAGAAAGTGTCAAGAGCTTCAGAAACAATTCAGTGCTAAATTTCCTGATTCTGACCTTACTAAATAAAGCCGCCTCTTTTCAATTTAGGTAATAGTTATTATGACAATTCAAGCTTGGACTTTTTTAATTAGCCGAAATCAGCAAATTGATTACAAAACTGTGGTCGCACCTGATTTTATTTCTCAAGCCAAACTTCGCAGTTTGCTTTACACAGTATCTGCCGATGACTTTATTGAAGGCGAAAGAACAAATATTCGTTCAATTCAGTGTTCTGAATTTGGTAACTTTACCGTAGTTTTTCGTTCTGTTAAAGCCAGAAGCAAGGATATAGGAAAAAATGGAAATGAAGTCTTAAAAGATTCATTTGGTCGAGAGATTTATTTCATAGAAGGACTTGTTTTACAGAGTAGTCCAGATGAAATTTTGAAAAAAATCAAAATTAGCAAGGCTCACTTCAATCAGGTTCACAGAGAACTGATAGATAAATATAGGGTTTTTTGGTATAAGAATCTCCTCAGCGACTCTCATGCAATATGTTTAACAGAAGATGAATCTAGCCCTATTATTCCTCTTCATAAATTAGAGCCATTTATAATTGCACCGATACCTAAGTTACCAGAAGGAAATCAGACAAGAGTAATTGCTGGAAAACAATCAACTAGAAACAGGAAGAATTCTATCAAATTTCTATTACTTCTACTCTCTGCAATTGTAGTATTAATTATTTGGAACATGATGACTATAACTTCTCCAGCAGAGGCAATTTGCAAATCCACTATTACTATCGGGAGAAAGAAAATTGCCAACAGTCAAGAGGGAACCACATATCTCAAAGACTTGAAAAAGAAATATTCAAATCAAAAATCGAAGGACAAAAAACCACAAATTTGGATAAATCTAACATCTAAAAATTCTGGACAAGCAAACTCCACTCCAACTCCGAAGCCAACATCTAAAAATTCTGGGCAACAAACGAAGGATGACTCCAACTTGACTACAAGATTGTATGTAGATAGTGATTATAATTTGATTGATGTAGCAATGGATGAACTAACAAATAAAACAATTATTGACGGTAGTGAAATTACAGCAATAATTGTTGAACCAGAACAATCAAAAACTCCATGTCTGTTCCAACAAATACCTGTAAATACGCCAAAAAATCCAGAAAATAGCCCTTAAATATTACGGCAATGACTGTATTTGTGCTAAAAAATTTATAATGAGTCGGATAGGCAACTGTCCGACTTAGTTCAACAGACGTAAGCATTTTTGTATAATTAAACGCTTTTAATTTAATGAATTATATAGTGACTAAATAGAAAAAATTTTGGTCTTTTATCCTCAACAAATTTTCACAACACAACCCGGTAACTTGAGAAGGTAAAAATAGGGTATAAAAACATCATATACACTATAATTTACTCTCATCAATAATGCCTTTACATCTCTCACGCCGCTTGTTCCTTCTTCAATCCATACTTTTGACCGTTAATGCCTGTAAAACCGCACGAAAAAGCAGCGATCGCTTGTTGATTGGTACGATTAATTACGAGCAAGAGAAAGAGAAGATCGACCGTTACCGAAGATTTAATCGCTACTTAAGTTCAGTATTAAAAGCACTGGTGGAAATAGAGCCAACTTTTAACGAACGTAAAGCCTTAGAGCGAATTCAGAGCAAAGCTTGGTCTTTGGTGTTTGCACCTCCAGGGGTCGCAGCATACGCCATCAGCAAGTTTCAGTACATCCCCATTTTCCCTATGCAGGAAGACATCACTAATCTTCGTTCTATCCTAGTGGTTCGCAACAATAGCCCTATTTCCAACTTAAAGCAGCTAGAGGGAAAAGCCGTAGCTTTGGGTCAAGTTGGATCGGCTACAGGGTACTATTTCCCAATCTATAATCTCTACGGCTTAACCCTGGCTGAAGTCTTACTTGCACCAACCCCTAAAACCATTCTGGAATGGGTTGCCCAAGAAAAGGTGGTTGCAGGGGCACTCTCTACCAAGGAATTCAATCTTTATAGTCCACAATTTAGCCCAACAGAGTTTCGTATCCTCTATACAGACTCTCACCTTGTTCCTCCCAGTAGTGTTTTACTTTCACCAATCATAGATCGAACTTACCAGAATCGAATCATCAAATTTATGAAAGATGCACCTCCTGATTTGGTTCAGGAAACAGGCTATATTCCAAATGCATCAGTACCTAATTATGAATACATGATTTCAGTGGTGGAGCGAGTCAGGTCAATCGCTACTCACTTATACAATAAACCTGCTAGGTTATTTTAATAACTAGCGTAATGGTGTTATTCTTATCTTAAAAAATAGTGATTTTTACTGTTGCTAAATAAGAAATTGTAGTAATTTGTAGCTAATTGGCATTTTTTTGATAATAGGACTTACGCAACTGGCATATTTGAACGTAGGAATCAGACTTGTAATACCGAATCAAAAATGTTTACAACATATCCACTCGTAGGGGCGGGGTTACCCCGCCCCTACCAATCAATCATGTGTCGCATTGTTTTTTAAAATTGGTATAACCTCACGCACCAATAACCGATTGTGACAATTGCGTAAGTCCTGGATAATTAGCAATTTAGATTAATAGTTTGTTGCTTGATTTTGGCTGACTAAACTGCCAACATAAAGATTTGTGCAAAGTGATTTTTTATGAAAAAAAATAGTATAATATAGAACTAAAATTAAATCGTTCCTATTCTAGGAAAAGTCCACGGATTATATCCATTTACAAACTAGCCCCACTGCAGGTGTTAAAACACCCGTTGGTTTTTCCTCCGAGCTATAAATAGACGGGGTTTCCAAACCTATCAAGGAGTTTTCGATGAGTACACTGGTCATCTTACATATCGGAAGTGGTGACCTGTGGAGTGGGTTTACAAAAGTAACTGTTCAGATATGGACAGGAGGGAGGAGTTTTCCGGAGCAGTCTGTGGGTAATCTACCCCCTGCTCCTAAATTGATTGAATTATATCAGTCTTGGCAGTCAATCTACCGTTGCCTATGCAATTCCCAATCACTCCGCTCCACTGTATTAGCTGTTGAAGAGGATGATATTCTAGAGATTGATGAAATTGGAATCACCAATGTCTCAGAGGGTAGCTTGGATCGGGTTAGCCAGGAACTATGTATAGAATTAAACGCATGGTTAAGTGCTAAGGGCTTTTTAAAGATTGAGCGACATATGCGATCGCAACTTCATCCCACAGAAGATATTCGGATGATTCTGGAAACCAATAATGAATTGCTGCGGCGTTTACCTTGGCATAAGTGGGAAATATTTCAGGATTATCCCAAAGCAGATATCGCCCTCAGCCAACCAGAATACAAACGCCGCCAATTACCACAGTACAAAGTTCAACGAAATAAAATCAGAATTTTAGCGATTCTAGGCAATAGCATAAATATTGATATTAAGGCAGAACGTGAGTTTCTCCAAAATTTACCCAACGCCGAAACCACATTTCTAGTTAATCCATCCTGCCACGAATTCAACACACAACTGTGGAATCAACTCGGCTGGGATATTCTCTTTTTTGCTGGACATAGTCAAACCGAAGAACAAACTGGCAGACTCTACATCAACGAAAACCCGACAAATAACAGTATCACGATTGAAAAGTTAGAAGAGGCACTTAAGGCTTCCATTGAGCGAGGGTTAATGCTGACTATCTTCAATTCTTGTGATGGGTTGGGATTGGCTTTGGCATTGGAGAGGTTGCATATTCCTGTGGTTGTGGTAATGCGGGAACCAGTACCCAATCGTGTAGCACAGGAGTTTCTCAGGCATTTTCTAGAAGGATTTGCCATTGAACAGCTTTCTTTCAATCAAGCGATGCGACAATCTTGTAGGAAGCTGCAAGGATTAGAAGAAGATTTTCCAGGAGCCTCTTGGTTACCCATCAGTTGTCAAAATCCAGCCATAGAACTGCCAACTTGGTTGCAATTGGACAAAATGCTGCATCAACCTTTGGGGGTGAATCTAGAACAAGAAGGACAACTACAGTCTGATGAAACTGCTGCTAATTTTGAGATCAATAGCCAACAATCTTCAATTCTCACCCCAGAACAATATGTTTGTGTGGAGGAAATATTGATAGAAATAATTGGACCAATTGCCTCAACGTTGCTCCAAAAATTACAAATGCGATCGCTAACTATCGAAAATTTAATGAAGGAATTGGCAGTTTATATTTCTCCCTCTCAAATCGCTAAATTTAAACAGCAGGTGGCACCTATACTAGAAAATTCTGTTGAACAATCCCAGAAACAAACAGACACTCATATTCTTTCTCAGAAAGACAAAATTACGGATATTTTACTCCATGAATACGAACAGGCACTTGCAGATGTTATGGGTCCGATCGCAACCTTTTTAGTTAAAAAGATTCTAGCTTCTTCCCCTCAAATTTCGAGAATAGAACTCATTGAAATATTATCAGATGAAATTCCCGATCCTCAAAAGGCAGTTGAATTTAGACAGAGGTTTATAGACTGAACACAATCACCTCAACAATTAAGGAAATTGGATTTATTAACTGATAATTCTTTGTAGGTTGGGTGAAGCGAAAGCGTAACCCAACATTAGATTACATAAATTTAATAGCTGTACTTTATTTTATCCACATTCCTAATTTACACCAGGCTTTTGATTTATCAAGCTGATGGCAATAGCAAATATAAGAGTAATGAAGGTTTAGATAGATATGTTATTTAAGACTTATTTTCACGAGGCTAAAATTAGCACTAAATTTAATTTATTTGTAATTCTCATTTTCATCATCGGCATTTTACTCAGCGGTTCCACATTTTGGCAGGCACTTGAGCAAAGGGCAGAAGCAGAGGTTAGTTCTAAAGCCTTAGTCCTGATGGAAACCATAAATGGAGTGAGAAACTATACTCAAGATCGAATTAATCCTTTGCTTCAAGACAGGATAAAAACAGAGTCTAAATTCACTCCAGAGGCAATTCCCACCTTCGCAGCCAGAGAAGTATTTGAATATTTTCGCAAAAATCCAGGTTATGCAAGTTTCGTTTTTAAAGATGCTGCACCTAATCCAATGAACTTGCGGGATCAGGCAGATGAGTTTGAAACTAAGCTTGTCAAGGAGTTCCAGAATCAAGGCTCCTCACAAAAAAATGGATGGCGTGAATTTTCTGAAGGAAAAGTATTTTACATAGCACGACCATTTACCGTGACAAAACCAAGTTGCCTTGAATGCCACTCAACTCCAAATAATGCTCCTAAGAGCTTGTTGACAACCTACGGTACTAAGCACGGTTTTGGATGGAAGCTCAACGAGATTGTGGCAGCTCAGATTGTCTACATCCCCGCCGAGGAAATTTTGACGAGCGTTCGTCGCTCATTTGTGATTGCTCTGGGAATTTTAATTAGTACTTTTTTGGTCATTGTTTTTTTGATCAATTTTCTCTTGAAGCGCACTGTAATCCAGCGAATTCAGAAAATAGCTAAAACAGCACAAGCTGTCAGCCGTGGGGATATGAAAGCTGATTTTGAAGAAGATTCTCAAGATGAAATTGGTCTGCTAGTAATTGCCTTCAATCGCATGAAATCCAGCATAGAAGTGGCGATGAAACTATTGAATAAAACAGGTACACACTAAGATTTAACTAGGACTTACGCAACTGGCATATTTTTTCTGTAGGGTGGGTGAGGCGTTACTATTAAATAATTTTCTTACCAAACCTTTTCAAATATCTCCAAATATCCACAAGAGAAATGTTAAGGTTTGGAGAGGTTATTGACTAAAGCGTATGTCTCCCCAAAAGAAGCAGCAGAACATTAT
>JASJDS010000027.1 GCA_030065055.1 Calothrix sp. MO_192.B10 | reverse complement strand
CAGACCACTAGTACTCCACCACATTAATTTTGATGGGCAAACCAACTTCTAGACTTCTCCTCTCCTCCTCTGACTCTGCGCTCTCTGCGCCTCTGCGGTTTCTGACTCTACCCCTCATAACTAATGTGGTAGACCACTAGAAGCAGCTTTTTCAGCAGCTGCACGGGATGCTTCTATCAACGGTGCTCCCATATTTTTCACCATTTGCACTAATTCAGCACCTGCTTTGTCTGGCGAACCCACTCCAAAGGGTGGTGCGGGATTATATTCCAGCATTAACTCAATGAACTTGGCTGTATCTTCCCCACAGAGTATGGCTGTAATCTGGAGAGCGAAATCAATTCCCGCAGTTACTCCACCTCCGGTGATCCTGTTGCGATCTATCACTACTCTTTCTGTGCTTACTTCCGCACCCATCAATTGCAGTTGCTCCCGAAATGCCCAGTGAGAAGTTGCTTTATAACCCCGCAATAATCCCGCCGCCCCTAAAATTAGGGAACCCGTACAAACGGCGGTGATATATTTTGCTGTCTGGGCTTGTAACTGCAAAAATGACAGCATTTCCTCATCTTGCATCATTTCCACCGTTCCAGACACTCCACCTGGCACGCACAATACATCTAGTGGAGGACATTCGGCTAAAGTAGTGGAAGGTAAAATAGTTAACCCACAATTACTCACTACGGGTTCGAGAGACTTCCACAATAGTAATACTTGGGCATTGGGAATTTGTGAAAATACTTGGTATGGTCCAGTAATATCTAGCTGGGTCATATCAGGATAAATAACTAGACCAATGGTGTATTTTGGCTGATTTTCCATATTCTCAAACTTAAGTCATATTTCAATTTCAGTTATTCTAGGACTTAATTTATAAGTCGTAAATTACCCAGTTGAGTACATTTTTGTTATGTCCCCAGATTTAGAAGGATTAATTCATCAAATTGGCGATGCTAACAACGAACAAGAACTTCGTTTTAGCTATATGGATGTAGCAGGAGAATTATTTGCTGCTCAACACTGGGGTATTTCTTTACTAGAAAACCATACTCAACCAGCTACCATCGATATTCAAGGATTGCCAGATGGTTTTATCGATTACTACGAAAAAATCGGCATACTCATAGATCCTGTAATGGAGTATGTATGGAAAAATCATGCACCTGCCCACGAACAGGTTATTTTTACTGAAGAGACTTGGAAACAAAGTCAGCTATATCAAAGCGGTTGCGGTAAGAGATATGACCACGAACATATTATGACTGGCCCCATTGTTGGAGATGGCAAAATTATTGGTACCCTTAATTTTGCTCGCACCAGAGGTACTCCCCCATTCAATACCCAGGATTTGATGCGCCTGAGTGCAATTTGCAATCATATTTCTGCCAAATTAGCCTATTTGCGATCGCTCAACCCTTTCCCAAAACTACCTAGCTTAACCCCAAGGGAGTTAGACATTGCAGAATTAGTGACAAGTGGCTTAACTAACAAAGAAATAGCTGCTAGATTATGGATTAGTCAAAATACAGTCAAACAAACTTTAAAACGTATTTTTCGCAAACTCAATGTATCATCACGTACCGAGATGGTAGCAAAATTACTCTCATCATCTTGCTAATTTTTGAATTTTGTAGATTGTGCTGCATTGTATAGAGTAACTGTGGTAAAAGCAAATTTAGCTGCCAGTTAACAAAAAATTGGGCGTTGCTGAATTGAAGTATGAAATTCAAAAATGGAATAATTAAAACTCTTATTCTCTGCGCCTTTGCGCGACGGACACTTTGCTTATGCCGGGGAACCCGTCCACCGCAAGTGTCCTCCTCTGCGTGAGATAAATTCAGACCTGGATTCAGCAATGCCAAAAATTGACAAGGAAAAAATGTTTGACTATACCCTTGAAACTCTCAATAATGGACTAATTCATAAGTACTCCATCATTCAAAATAAACAGCCGCTTTGTTATGCCGATGTATTAAATTTATGGCAAAGGGATGAAGATTTTCGCTGTTTCTTTATCTCACTTCTATCAGATGTATCCTTTTCTGCTTATCGCTGGGAAACTCCACCAATTACAAATGATACAGCTAAATGCCAATTTGAATTTGTGATTCTCAATTGTCCGGGAATTGCCCGTACTCCCGACAGTAAAACCTATGCCAATTATTTCACTACATCAGACCTTGATGATGGAATTGTTGTATTTGAGAATTTGGGCAAAGATGCAGTGCTTGTGGTTCCATCGCCACGGGGTTCGGAATCTGCATATGGTCATCTTGCTACATTCATTCGCCATGCACCAGATTCGCAAAAACATACCTTGTGGCGTATCGTCGGACAAACTATGGAAAAACAAATCAGCGATCGCCCAATTTGGTTAAGTACTGCGGGTGGCGGAGTATCCTGGCTACATGTAAGGTTGGATTCTAGACCGAAATATTACGGTTTCCAACCGTATAAAAATCATTATTACTGAATAGATGGAGATAGATTCACAGTTGGTAAATGCTGTTGTTTCATGGCAAGCTGTGCAACCATTTCTGCACGGGATGAAACTTCCAACTTCCGGAACATCCTTTTCAAAGCTTGCTTGACGGAATTTTCAGTAATCCAAAGTTCCCTGCCAATTTCTGCATTTGTTCGCCCCAAAGCAACCAATGAAGCAATTTCTAATTCACGGGGCGTTAAGCGATCGCACCTCAAAGTTTGCTGTTGTGAGCGCACCGTTGCCATCCACAGAGATAAGTGTAAACAGATACCACTCAAATCCGCTAGATTTTGTCTATCGAAGGCAGGTAATGATTTTTCTCGGGTAAAGCCCAATCCACCGACTAATTGACCGTTACTTACCAGGGGTCCAGCCATTACGTGCCAATGGTCTGGGCGGGGGCAGATAATTTGCCAAGTTTTAGGTGATACTACTAGTGCTTCGTGGACAGGAGCATGGTGTTCCACTACATAACGTAAAACAGGATTGTGTTCGATGGATAGGGCAGTTTGCAGCGTTTTTTTAAGCTGATTATTTGGTAGGGAAACGCGATCAAATAAAAATATGCCCCATCGTTTAGCGGTAAAATATTTACCCATTTTTGGCAAAACTTGCGATCGCAAGGCTGTTTCATCTTTTACTTGATTGATGGCTGCAAATAAAAGCTGCAAGGAACTCGTCATAGCCGCAAAAAAAGTGTACTCGATCGAGGACTGGGCGAAGTCAATTCACCTCTTTTAATCTTAACTTTAGTGTCAATGACTAGGAGAAAACCGATGTCTAATTATGCCCATCCTGAAGTTTTGGTTGATACACAATGGTTAATGGATCATCTCAAAGATCCTACTGTGCGCGTGGTAGAAGTTGATATGAGTCCCGAGCCATATAAAGATGCTCACATTCCCGGTGCAATTTTCTGGGATATCCTAGCAGATTTGCTCAAATCCGACCTCAGCATCAATCTCGATCCAACAGCTATGGAAAAACTGCTGTCCAAATCGGGAATTTCTCAATCAACAACTGTCATTGCTTACGGTAGTTATCCCGGTACGGGAGCTTGGATTTTCTGGATATTGAAAACTTTGGGACATGATAAAGTATACGTCCTCAACGGTGGGCATCAAAAATGGGTAGCAGAAGGTCGTCCAGTGGTATCAGAGTTGTCAAACTTTACACCTACTCAGTATCGGGCAAAATCCCCTGATGTCAGTTTGCGGGTGTTACAGCCAGAAGTGCAAGCATCTTTGGAACGGGAGGATTGCGTGTTGTTAGATGTTCGTACCCCTGAAGAGTATCGAGGCGAAGTATTTTTGATGAAACCATCAGAAGGGACAGAACGTGGGGGTCATATTCCGGGAGCCGTGCATATTCAACATACCCGAACCCTGAATGAAGATGGAACTTTTAAGTCAGCAGAGGAGTTACACGCTCTTTATGGTAGTCATGGTGTTACTGTTGATAAACAGGTGTTTCCTTATTGTGCCATTGGTGGGCGTTCTGCATATACCTGGTTTGTTTTGAAGTATTTACTGGGTTATCCCAATGTGCGAAATTATGATGGTTCGTGGAATGAGTGGAGTCGTCTGCCGAATGTGGCGATTGAGCAGTGATGACAATTGTAGTTAAATCTGTTTACCTGATAACTTGCAGCAATCTCGTTTAGCCCACATTCCCACCTTGAAATAAATTTCAAGGCTAACACTTCGACTTCGCTCAGTGTTAGCGATGAGCGTAGCCGAATCGCTAATAAACCAAGTACGTTAAAGCTTCGGCTTCGCTCAGCTTTAACATCGAGGCTTCCGGTGAGCGTTCAGCCGAACCGCGTAGCCGAGATGTTAAAACGCACTCTCATACCTTACCCAGTCTGATTTATCAGACTTTGTATTTGAGCCTGGGATTTTAATCCTAGGCGGACATTTGGGCTAGTTGAGAATGGTGCAAGTTATGAGTTTACCAAACTAATTTGCTTACTTCCCAGAGAATTAGGAATTACAGAAATTCAAGTTTATTAGTTTGGTTGAATTTTAGCTATTTTGAATACTTGGCGAAAGCCAGGTCTTGGTTCAAAATAATAAAGTAGTTGGTTTCTAAAGAGAGCTTATTATGGCTGTTAGCTCCAATTCAAACTGGGATTTGTCAGTTTACAACCGCGATGGTCAACTTGTTCTGGTAGTTGAAGTTAAGCGCAAAACCAACGTATCAACAGAGTGGGTTACAAAATTCCGACGCAATCTTCTTGCACATGGCATTTTTCCCAAGGCTCCATATTTTCTGATAGCCTTGCTAGACAAATTTTACCTATGGACTAACGCTGAGGCTGATCTCGATCTTCTAAGTGAACCTACTTACATTATCGATGCACGTCCTATTCTTAACCCTTACTTTGAACGAGCAGGGGTGACGGCTGAACAAATCAGTCCACAAAGTCTTGAACTCATTATTACATCTTGGCTGGGAGAGATTATTCACTCTGAAAAATTGCCCGAAAATGTGGATACTTCTCAGCGTTGGTTAATTGATTCGGGATTGTATGCTGCTTTAGCCGGAGGAAAGTTTAAGCATGAGGCGGTTGCGTGAATATTTATGTTGAAACCAATTTTGTTTTAGAGCTAACCTTCGAGCAAGAACAGTGTGCAAGTTGCGAACAGGTTCTCAACCTTTGTGAAGCAGGGCAAGCAAAACTTATTATTCCAGCATATAGCCTTGCTGAACCTCATGAGAAACTCAACCGTCAACGCAATAAGCGACGAGAATTACAAAAGTCTCTCAATGATGAATTGAGTCAACTTAAACGTACATCTTCTTATACAAATCGTATTAACAATATCCAAGATATGACCAGCTTGATAGTGCAAAGCAATGAAGAGGAACGGCATCGCTTTATTCAATATCGAGAGCGGCTCCTCAATGTTGGAGAAATTGTTGCACTTACTGCCGATATTCTAATTGAGGCAGCTTCTTGTGAAGACAATTATGATTTGAAGCCACAAGATGCTATTGTTTTTGCATCAATCATCAATCACCTACAACGGGATTGTCCACAACAGGCATGTTTTTTGAATCGAAACTCCAAAGATTTTGACAGCCCTGATATTGTTAACGAACTCAATAAATTTAAATGTAAGATGATTCCACGATTCGATCATGGTTATAGTTTTATTCAGTCGCAGTTATCATCTGAGTAAGCAGAGACATATAGTTTTATCGCTGTGAACTCATTGATCTATAGCTAATTATGCGATCGCTCCCATCATCCCACAAAAACCCCCAACAAACACTCAACCCACCAATACTATCCAGTGCTAACCTCAACTGGAGGGGCATTGTGTTGGAGCATTGTCAGCAACCTATATGTAATCTACCCCAATGCGCGATCGCTTGGCATACTCTCTCTATTACCCAGGCTCATAGTGGTAATACCCGCGTAGCAGTAAATGGACAGTGGCAGCATCACCCAGCTAAACCAGGAGAACTTTGGATTTTACCCGCTAACCAAACTACCCAAAGTCAGTGGGATGGGGAGTTAGAATATTTCCGTCTGTTGATTGAACCCCATTGGCTCAGAACCCTAGCCACCGATGTCATGGGACATCAAAGTTATTGTTTGGATTTGAATTTACAGGCTACCGACCCCCTAGTTTATCAGATTGTGCTTGCACTCCATACAGAACTAGTACAAAATCCCAATGCCAGCCATTTCTATGCAGAAGCCCTGGGACACGCTCTGGGAGTGCATCTATTGAAACGATATGCCTTGCTGGATACTGACTCAATCTCTACAAGTCCTATATCTGGGTCTGACTTTAAACCTGTCATAGAGTACATTAATACCAATTTAAGCCAATCCATTCAATTAGCCCATCTTGCCCAACTAGTTCACATGAGTCCTAATTACTTCGCAGAGCAGTTTAAGCAAGCAATGGGTGTCTCTCCCTATCGTTATGTAACCCAATGTCGCATTCAGACTGCCCAACGGTTATTAAAGCAAAGACATCTATCAATTGCAGAGATTGCGAGTCAAGTAGGCATCCATAACCCCAGTCACTTCGCCCGTCTCTTTCGTCAATGGACGGGAAAAACACCCAAAGCCTATCGGAGTCAAAGCACAAACACAAAGTCAGTTTGAGTCAGATTCTTTTTTACTACAATTACAAATCTGTTTAACCTCAAATTCTTGTAACTCTACCAAGATGTCTTCTAGGCGAGCCGTACATGTTTTCACGATCCCTTTCTTTTCAAAATTACTAGCAGTTCTTACTAAGTTGAGCCCTTCAACTATGACTCTTTGTGAGGGATAATTCTGTAAAAGCTCTAAAATTGAAATTTTATTGTCATCTGCCGCTGATAATACCAAAGCAGAACGTAACGCTTGAATATTTGCTATGTTCTTAGAAGTATGGATTACTTGACCGACTTGAAATAGGATATACTCGCCGATGAGGTTGTTTAGGATATCGTCGAGAAATTTCATACTCACTTCTGATTCAGTTCTAAGGATAGCGCGAAAATCTTCAGGTTTTAATTTAAGAAGATTAAAGTATGTATCCCATCCCTTGGGGATTTTCCCAGTTTCAGCAAAGCTTGTCAAATCGCTAATAGCAAGTGATTCTTGCATTAGACCAAAACTAAAGACAACTTGCTGTGCAATCTGCGGTGTGTTTCCAGCCAAGTTGTATTGATTTCGAGCAATATTTTGTAAGATTTGCTTATTGGTTTTCACTATTGCTTGCGATGTAACTCCAGTATCAGCAATTGTCCTCTGTTGCTCAATTTCCGGAGCTAATACCAAGTTCCCATTGGGTTTTTGTTTGGAGCAATTGTCAGGATATATCTGCAATTGTGTACTACTGTGATTAATGGAGTTTTCAGCCACAGGCAAAATGGCTTGAGAATCATTTATTTTTGACTGCGCGGTGGGATTATTGCAATCACAAAGTAACTCCTGCCGCAATGGACCAAATACTAATGTCAAAAACTTATTCCATTGCTCCGTAAATAATTTAACGTCACGGTAGACTGTATTCAAGTTTTTGAAGTTAATCTTTACTGTTGATTTGGGATAGCGTTTGGCTAGTTCTATAAATGACATATTCTTATTTAAGTATGCCTCATATAAGGCTATTGCCAAGGGTTCTATATCCTCTCTACCTAATGGCGAACCTACAAGTTTATTCACCTGAATTAATATAAATTCAATCTCTTTGTCATTCAGTTCCACCCCTTCATCTTCGAGAATAGATTCATCGAGTAATAAAGTTGATACTCCTTGTGCAGTTAGCGGAATTTTCTGTAAGAATCTCTCTAACTTATCAGAAGCTTTGCCAGTCTGGGAAAAATTTTCCAGTTGTTTATAAGGTATTGAGGTGCGAGTATTTCCGTATTCTAGGATGACAGTTTTAGCGGCATATGCCGATTGCACTGGAGCTAAAACAAAAAAGCTAGCACATAAAAACAGTAAAAGACTTCGAGCAACAAACTTGAGGTTGAGACACTTATCACTGGATGCAGCGAGGAAATTCCCAAATTTCAATTTGAATGCCATTTTTTTAACAGTTAATGGTTAACAGTGAACATTTAACTATAGCGGTTTTCACTTGGATACAATACAGGTGCTTACCTCAACCGGGCTAAAGCCACCCCTCTCCTTACTAAGGCTACGGTGTATACACAAGTTATGGAATTCCCAATAGTAAGAAGGCAAACCTCACCTTGTCCTGACGGACATCCCTCTCCTTAATAAGGAGAGGGAAAGATTTTTGCATCGCAAAAAGCGAGGGTGAGGTGATGATTTCATGGATTGGAGAAATGTGTGTACACAGCATCCTTACTAAGGAGAGGGGAAGGGGGTGAGGTTGCCGAGATTTTGTGTTAACAACAATACTTTTCAAACATCCTCTAATAAATTGCTTTTGCAGGACAAGATTGAGCGTTGAGTAAACCAAGCATTTTGCCCAGAGAAAAGCAGGTAAATTGATTTTGAGGAACCGGAACTTTGCCAGCTGCGATCCAAAATAGTAAACGTTCCGGGTCAAAAATAGCCTGTCGCAATGAACCATTACCACCGATACTTGCATTGTCGTCAAATACAGATAGGGGACTGGCTTGTTTTGTCTTAGGATTGGTGCGATCGCGCAGGATTTTAACTACTTCCGAGGCATTAATTTTACCATAACGGGATTGAGACCCATTTTTTGATAACAGTTGCTCAAATCGCTGATATCGCGATAGGGTTGACTCTACTGGTGGTGAATCTTTACCCTTTACTTCTGGTGACAGGAAATGATTAGTCATATAGATTGTGCCATTTCCTTCCAGTTCGCGCACACCCATTTCCTGATTGAGTAATTCAAATACCCCAGCTTTGCGAGATTTGCCGTCCGTAATCATGATTAAGTCTGCTATTAGACGCTTATTTTTAGCCATGATGGCACGAGCATCTTCGTAGGTGCGGGCATTTTTCATGACTTGAGACATTAACTGCACGTTACTTCTACCATCTGGAGGCATTGCCTCAATGTCTTTTGGATGTGCTGTATCTAATGAAATAGAAATACCTTCAGCATTTAAACCCGAATTTGGCCAAACCATCCCCGGAACTGAAATAATCATATGGGGAATGCCGTCCTGAGGCTGTCGTACAAAAACCGTAGTGTTATCTATCCAGTATTTGATGGGTTCTTCGTTATTGTCTAGGGTCCGACCATGATAAAGATGACCATCAGTGGTAGCATCCCCTGTAGCAGCAAAATTCGCGCAGCCATCATGGAATAAGATATTTGGCAGGGTATAACTGAAAATCTCCTTATATACATCACCGAAGGCTAGAACCATGCAAGCATCCATCGTCATTCCAATGTCAGTGGTGGCATCAACTAAACCCTGGCACTCTTGATAAATTCCAGGAAAGGAATTCCGTTTAGCCAGTTTTGACATTAGCATCAGCTTGCCGAAGAAACTGAGGATACTCATCACTTCTCGATCCATTGAGGCAATTTCATCATGTAACAATTTGCCATGCTGATAGCCCATTTCATAGGGTGTGCCCTGCAACCAGACAACTTTAATTGCACCTCTGTCTTCTCGGTGAGATGGTACTGGTTTCCAATTTCCCTCTCGTGGCTGCCACATCGGTTGGGGTGATTTTTGAACCCCAGGAAGTGGTTTAATATTTTGAGTCAATTGGGAAAAAACTGGCAAAGTGTGCCAATTTAAAACTATTACTAAACATAAGGTGAAGATTAGTATCAATCCATTTTTCAACCAGTTATACATCTTAATCCTCACGTATAAATACCAAACAGAAATACAGTTGATTAGATTTATTTTGATTGTTTGCAACAAAAACAGTTCAGTATAAAATGAAAAGTAGATTTTTTTCTCAGGATTAAAAAAAATAATGTGTTTGGATTTTATACATATTCAATCATTTTATTGACAGTTTTGATATTGAATTAAACAATATTTAACATATAGAGGAATATGAGAAATTTTTTGTTTTCGATGGTTTCCATAGCTGGTATTTTATGGAGGCGTACCAAAAAACTGTTGTTTTGGCTACTAGCAATAGTCGGTACATTGTTGGTGATTTTTATTTCCATAACATACTGGCATAATCATACGCCAAATATTCAAGTTGCACAAAACGCGCCCTTAAAAATAAAGATACAAGCAGTTGACAAGTGGTTTGATGAACTTGAAAAGAGAGACAAGTTCAATGGTACGATATTGTATGCAAAAAAAGGTGAAGTATTGTATCAGAGAAATGTCGGTTTTGCTGATGCGAAAGGCAGCGTTGCGATCTCAAATCGTTCTTCATTTAATTTGGCTTCGGTCTCAAAGCAAATGACGGCGTTGGGTATTATGCTGCTGGCACAGGACAAAAAACTTGATTTTGACGATCGCATTGCCAATTATCTCTCGGAACTGTCTGGCTATGAGGGGATTACCATTCGGAATCTTCTACATCACACCTAAATGGTGTGGTCAAGGTGGTAGCCACGAAAGTTGAGGGTCAAGGAATTAAAGGAATTGACCCTCAACCGTTATTTATATCGTGGCGGAAACCTGACCCACGCGGATTTATCCGCATTGGTCATTTGTAATGATGTGGGTCGTTAATATATTGCTCTATAACTGCATCCGAGATTTTAACAGTCGTGTCATAGAAATAAGCATGAGTCCACAAAGTAGGAAGTTTAAGTAATTGTGGAAACTCTTGTCTTAGATATCGGGATGACCTACCTTTAAAAGCTTTAACAATTGAATTGATTGGTGTCTTAGAGTCATATTCCACTAATATATGAACATGGTCAGGCGCAATTTCTAAGCATTTAATTATCCATCCTTTTTCATTTGCAACCTCAGTCATTATTTGGCTAAGACGCAATTTAACATCTCCGACTAAAACAGGCTTTCTTCTCTTGGGTATCCAAATTAAATGTACAGTTGCAGACCCCACAGAATGATTATTGTGTCTGTACTCCCTACTAGATTTTTTCATCACTTTTAGCAACTATGTTGACAGATATCTTACAGCAATGTAGTGTATATAGCAATGAGACTTATACAAGCCAAGGAGGTGATGGGAGCAGTGGCTAAGAGCAAAACTCCATCTTTTGTAACCATAATTCCTTTAGTGGTTGACAGCAAACAAGAATCAGAGTTGTTAGCTCGTTTTCAAGGGAGTAGGCAGCTATATAATGCTTGCCTAAATGAAGCAATGACTAGGATGGAGTTGGTTAAGAAATCGGATATTTATCAATCAGCTAAAAAGCTGTCTAGAGAACAAAAGAAACAGCGTTATACTATGTTCTCTGAAGCTAGGAAGTTGTATAGATATTCAGATTATGACTTACAAGCTTATGCCACATTAGTTAGTAATAAATCAAAGTGGATTGCTGACAAAATAGACTCCAACACTCAACAGGCGATAGCTACTCGCGCTTTTAGAGCTAGTGAAAAAGTTTTGTTTGGACTAGGTAAAAAAGTTAGGTTTAAAACTACCAATAGATTCAGGTCTGTTGAAGGTAAGACCAATAAACAAGGCTTGCGCTGGAAAGATAATCAATTAGTTTGGGGGAAACTTAAACTCAAGGCTATTATTGATGAATCTAATCCAGTAATTCAGCATGGGCTAAGTTCACCTGTTAAATATGTTCGTCTGTTGTGGAAAGAATTTAACAGTAAACGTCGTTGGTTTGTCCAGTTAATTAATGAAGGAATACCGTACCAAAAACCACAAAACTATATTGCTGATGGTGTTATTGGCTTAGACCTCAATATTTCTAATATTGCCTTTGTGGGTGACAATCACGCTGGGCTACTACCCTTTGCTAATAAAGTTCCTAGCTTCCAGAAGGAAATAGGGAGACTACAAAGAAAAATGCAACGTTCCCAACGTGCTAATAATACTGATAATTATGAGCCAGATTTTTTAGCTAAAAAGGGACGTAAAACAGTTATCAAGCAAGGCAAAGTGAAAAAAAGTAGTCGCAAATGGCACAAGTCTAATAACTACAAAAAGACTGCCCAAAAGAAGCGGGAATTAGAAAGACTAAAAGGTGCTTATGCTAAATCTCAAAATCGTCAAGTAGTCAATGAGATTTTAAGGCATGGCAACATAATTAAAACTGAAAAGATATCCATTAAAGGTTGGCAGAAACGCTATGGTAAGGCTATTTCTGCCAAGTCACCTGGATTTGTGCAATCTGAATTGAAACGCAAAGCTGAAAATGCTAGTGGTCAATTCATCACTTTTTCTACTCAGAAAACTGCACTATCTCAAACTCCTCCGCAATGGTAGTCGTATCAAGAAAAAGCTATCCCAAAGAGTTCATAAAGATGTTAGTGGAGTTGTCATGCACAGAGACATTTTTAGTGCATTTCTGAGTAGATACGTTAATGAGGATGATACGTTGTCATTGCGGGATGCTCAATGTGAGTATCCAAGGTTGGAGCAAACCTTATGGTTGGCATGGCAACAATATCAAACAAACTGTGAACAAGTAGGCGAATCCGAAAGTAGGCTGACTCATTCATCCTTAGAACAGTTCAACCATCAGGGTAAAAGCGTTAACCAGATAGCTATTAAGAGCGAAAAGTTAGCGTCACCTTTGCCTGAATCCACGAACTTATAGTTCGTGGAGTGGCTCAAATCAGGAATACCCCATCACGAGCCATTACCAGCAACACTTCTTCCCAAAGGCAAGATTATGGACGCGAAAACAATGATTTCCTGGCTGCAACCAGAAAAAGTACCGCCACGTTTCCAACCGGGTGAAAAATATGAATACAACAATACAGCTTATGTCCTCCTGGCAGAAATCATTGAGCGCGTATCAGGAATACCATTTCCCGAATTTATGAAAGCCCGAGTATTTACCCCACTGGACATGGGGGATACTGAGGTGTTTAATCAACTTTTAAAGGAGAATGAGCCTAAAGAGCGGGTCTTTGGATTCGAGAAAGAATTTATTTTTTTTGGTAAAAATATCCCAGACGACCTACCAGCATCCGATGGCATTGCCGGAGATAGAAATGTTTATGCCAGTGCATTAGACCTCCTCAAATGGGATGTGGCATTGACAAAAGGGACGTTGTTACCCAAGGAATTTTACAACCAGGCCTATGAATCCGGCATCTTGAACTCAGGTAAAAAAACTGGATACGGGTTTGGGTGGCACTGCCCTCAAAGCAACCAATCCCGCCAAGTGCCATCGGGCTGCGGACTAAGGTGTTTGACATTCTTCACGTTCGGCGATCGCTTGAACACGCCGTACACTACAACTACCATTATCAACAGGAACACAGCAGCAATCAGCCCTGCCCCACTGACAATCAAAGGGTTACCATTGGGGATAAACCTGGGGATCATGAACGTATCGGCATAGTTATTGAAGGTGTTGTGTAGAATGGCGGCGATCAACACACTCCCCCTAGAAGCGACATAGAGCCAGGTGAAGGGGAAGGACAATAATATGACGCAGAAAGTGAACGTTAATACGATGGGGATCAGGTTCTGACCTGGGAAATTCAAGCCAACTACCAGTCCTGGTAGGTGCCAGAAGGCCCAAATAAATCCCACAATGACCGAGGCCTTGACCTCTCCCAAGGGCAGCAGTCGGGGGAGAAGGTACCCGCGCCAGCCGTATTCCTCACCAAATGCAAAGTAGGGAATAATACCAGCACTCCATTGCAACAGATAGACCCACCATAAGGGCATACTCAAGGACCACACAAAACGCCCTAAGCCCGTCAGATGATTGAAGAGGAGCACACTTCCCAAAAAGAGTGGTGGGGCTATCAGAGCCATCAGGTAGTACTTCTCAGCCCGCCATATCCCCAGCGATCCCTTCAGTCCTTCCTTACTGACGAAGAGCCGCATAATCATGGCTGCAATCATCGGACCGAACATCCCGTAAGCGACACCGAAGGGTCCCACTGTGATGTCGAGATCCCCTGGGACCTTCATTGAGGTCAATACTTGCCCCAAGTAGGGCAAAATGCTTGGTCCCCAGTAGAGCCAACTGAACCCATAGGCCAGAACCGTGAACAGAATCACCTCACGCCACTTGACCCTTGCGTTGGATCGCTGTGTCAATAATCTGTTGTTCATTTCAGTTTACCAATATGCTGTACGGTAACACCCGTCGCAATTTTTTTCCCATTCTCAACTCGCACACCCCCTTCAGGCATGGGCGGACCATCGTGATCTCGAAAGTAAAGCGGCAGCCCTTCTGCGAACCAGATCGAAGAATCGAAGTTAAGCTCCTGACGCTGATGGTGAATATGGATGTGGGGTTCACTTGAAGAACCGGAACTGCCGCATTGGGCAATTACCTGTCCTTCTGACACGCGCTCTCCTACCTTCACGCGAACAGTTCCAGGCTTGAAATGACCAATCGCCAGGTACGTCCCCGTTTCGTCCAGCTTGATGACGACTAAATTAGCAGGATTTTTAACCAGCGCTTCGCCGTTAATCGGTGTATCCGGCTCCCCATCATGGGCTAGTGTGACAATCCCGGCAGCGGGAGCCACCACAGGGACACCGTAACAGCCATAATCCGTCAGTTTGGGACTGCCCGTCAAGTACGGCTCCACTACAAAATCATATGCCCACCGGGCACCAGGGATAGTGACATGATAGTTAACGTCTGCCGTATCTCCTCCCCACGCTGTTTTGAGGGGGACATTGGCTGGCAGGCGCACCGTGGCGGCAGGTTTTTTGGTATCAATTGACGCTGGATAGGGCAGCGATAGATCCGCGAAAGCTGGCACTAAAAACAACAGCGATCCTAACGCGGTGATGATGATGCGTTTGCTGACACGCCGCCCTTTGATGGCATATAGTACAGCGTCAATCAGGAAAATCAAACCTAGGGTGAAAAGAATTTGCGTGTTAAAGAGGATACCCCATGCCCACGCCCTGGCTATTCCACCCAAAAGTATCATAACTAACAGGCATATGGTCACCAGGAGCATGATAATGATCGGCATCCAACGCAAGATGCGCCGAAAAGCAGAATTTTTCAAGGGATATCTCGATCTCGATCGACTTTTTCCCATCGTAGACTCCTCAAATTTGGTTCAATGGCTACTGTGTGTAGGGAGCTAAATTTTCACGGTTAGAGACTTCCCAAAAATCAATCTCAAACAAAATTCCACAAACCGAGGCAATCTTGAAACAACTAGCAGATATTAACTCGAAAGCAGACTTTGACACATCTACTTTACGGTTGAGTATGGATGCCAAAGCTCCCGTCAAAAAGCCGTGAATTTAATACTGACTGATGCTATTGGCGAAATATAGTTTCATGTTTAAAAACCTGCTTTTGCGTGATTTATCTAGATAAATAAGGGTTTTAAACCTCATCCATCTTGAGAACTGGAGTTTTCCCTCTAGGAAATACCAAAAAAGAAATTCCCCTGTAGGGGCACGGCACCTACAATATTCTTGCATAGGTCATAACCTTAATCATGCCGTGCCCACCTCACCCGATTGAATATTCGTAAGCAAAAACTATAGTTTTCAAAGTAGACATGGTTTACCAGTGTTTTCAAGGTTAAGAACTTAAGAACTAATTCGCCAACAGGGTCTTCACTTTTTCCTCCGAGCGAGAATAACCTTAACACCTGAATTTTCGCACAGTTTACCAGAAGAATCGAACACATACCTCCAGGAGGCGATCGCTACACTATTTGTAACAAAACCTTGGCTCGTCTGGAGGGATATAATGAAAATTCTGGTCATTGGGGGTACGAACTTTATTGGACCCCATGTAATTCGCTATCTGGCATCATCAGGGCATCAAATCGCTGCTTTTCATCGCGGTAAGACAGATGCCAATTTACCCAATCAAGTAGAACATATTTTAGGCGATCGCCACCACTTACACCAGTACCAACCCCAAATCCAACAATTTGCTCCGGATGTGGTACTGGATATGATTCCCTACATCCTGTCCGACGCGCAAATGGTAATTGAAACCATTCATAGTATATGCGATCGCGTGGTGGCAATTAGCAGTCAGGATGTGTATCGTGCCCGTGATATTATCTGGGGTATAGAAACCAATCTTCTAGATTCTACCCCCCTGAAAGAAGATTCTCCATTGCGATCGCATTACTATCCCTACAAGGATGGGGCACCCTTGGGATTACCCCCGGACTATGAAAAAATTCTAGTGGAGCAAACCTATTTAAACGCACCCAATTTACAAGCAACTATCTTGCGATTACCAATGGTTTATGGAGCGAACGATCCCTTACATCGCTTTGCTGCATATCTACAACGCATGGATAGAGGGCGAAAAGCTATCATACTGGAAGAGAACTTAGCCCATTGGCGTAGTAGCTATGGCTATGTGGAAAATGTAGCATGGGGAATTGCTCTAGCCGTCGAGCATCAAATTAAGAGAGATTCCCTTTCGGATAGCTTCCTTAACCGCATTTTCAATATTTCTGAAGCCACACCCTTTACAGAAATGGAACGTCTGGAGCTGTTAGGCAAGTTAGCAGGTTGGAAAGGTGAAGTAATTGCAGTAAACAAGGATTACCTACCTGAATCTTGGCAACTCCCCTTTAATATGCAGCAAGATTGGGTAACAGACTCAAACCGGATTCGCCAGGAGTTGGGTTATCAGGAACCTATAGATAGAAGCGAAGCCATGAAACGCACACTAGAATGGGAGCGGTTATATCCTCCAGTAGACATCAGTCAATCTGCCAGTGCGATCGCACTTTTAGAGGAAACTGTAGAAGACGCTATTTTGAAATCAATGTGATATCCGCAGAACCGCATTTTACTGCGGAGACTCACCCCAACCCTCTCTTACCCTCTCCTTAATAAGGAGAGGGTAACCCAGGCGGGTGAGGTTTCTAACTATTCATCCGCACATGATATAAATCCTATTATAGTTAGAATAATTGCCATCAATCTTTTTTATTTTCTTGGCATAAATTCAAATCATAAATATCGATTTATAAAAACAAATATAAACTATATTGGTAAATTTATTTTGGAATTTATATCAAATTTTAAAGCATTAATTATTGTATTTATAGTCAGTATAATATTGTTACACTATAATTATTTAGCGGTAAATATATCAATGAAACAGAATTTTGCATTAATGTCTCAATACAATCAATGGATGAATCAAAATATCTATAATGCTGTTAAACATCTAAATAGTACAGAACTATCTGAAAATTGCGGTCTTTTTTTTGATTCTATTCTAGGCACATTAAATCACTTATTAGTTGCAGACATTATTTGGTTAAAACGCTTTGCAAATCACCCTACAGGCTTTAAATCATTAGATTATGTCCGTTCCTTATCTCAACCATTGGCATTAAATCAAATATTGTACTCTGAATTGCCTCAGTTGAGGTATGAACGGGAAAAAATGGATGAAGTGATTATTAATTGCTTTGATGAAGTTTCAGAGCAGGATTACGAGGTGATTTTACCTTATGAGAATACCAAAAAACAACCATTTGAAAAAAGATTTGGTTTTTTAGTACATCATTTTTTTAATCACCAAACCCATCATCGTGGTCAATTAACTACTATACTGAGCCAACGAGGTATTGATTTTGGTGTAACTGACTTATTGGTGCTTATTCCTAATTCATAGAAGCTCACACTGCTGAATATAACAGTTTTCAGTTGAGTGAGGTACAAAATCAGACCTCACTCCGTCCTCCGGACAGCCCTGTCATTATTAATAACAGGGGAAGAAAGCGAGGTAAGCATCTGTATTGCATCCAAGTGAAAACCGCTATAATCGTAGTTACAAACCCCTCAATTAATTGATGGGGTTCTCTTTTTACTTGGTTAACTTTCCTTAAGCTAAAGCACACCTAAATTAAATATTTGGACAGGCAGGGATGCTCCGCAGTCGCTACAACGGGGGGAACCAGAGCAACGCGCTACTCTCCATCCCACAAGAGCTAGACTAATTTTAGGTTATATAGTTTTCGCCTCAAGCTCCGTATCTTTAGAGCCGGGGTTGCTGACATGATTTGTAATAAATGCCAATATTATTATTTTCCCATAAATTTATTTCTATACTTGGAGGTATTGACAAAATTCATCGTTATGGAAATGTGACAAATCTCTAAAAGTAAGGTAAAACTAAAAATAGACTGTCGTTAGTTCCAGAATTACTCGTGTTCAGGGACGGGCATGTCAAACGTCCCATCACATATCTTGCACCTTCTCAATCACAGTAAGTAGGGTTATGTCCCACTTACGACAAAATAAATAAGGCATTGCTGAATCAAGGGATGAATATGAATGGAGTGGGCATCCTGCCCGCTTGAAAATATAAAGAACGGGCACTCCGACTCATTCCACAGAACTATTAAAATCATCCTGCATTTACAACGTCCAAAATAAAGGTTTCAGACTCTGATTTTCTGAAAAATCTTGTGCTGCAAGATGTAAACAATCACTCAAAGATAAATCATCAGGAGAATAACAATGGTAACCCCAATTGATGACATCTACGACAAAATTAATGGTCTTTTCGGTGGAAAAGATCCTAATCAGATTTTATGCATGTTAATACCAGGAACTCCATTAGGTGATGGGGAATATTATGATACTTCTCAAGGCGGCGAGGTTGCAAAGGCACGTGCGGATGTATTGGTAGATAATCTTTACGACATCTGCCAAATCACTGGCAGCGACAATAATAAAAAATTATCTTACCAATATGGCAGTGCTTTGAATGTTTTGATTCCTAAATTAGACCCTGAGCTGGAGAAAAGGAAAGCGGAGTTACGAGGCTTCTTACAGAGTCCATATAAAGGCGAGATGATGGATGCCGAAGGCAATCCTATCAAAGGTAGTTACGAAGACGTATTCTACAGTCTTCAAAAGGATTTAGTCACAGCTCAAGAGCAATGGGAGAAGGAGCAACAAGAGAAAAAGGATGAATTGAAGACCAAATATCCAAATGATATAAAACAAGTAAATAATGAGTATGAGGAATGGTATCAACAAGTAGCCAAGGGTAGAAAGCTAGAAATAAATGACAAAAGGGACAGATGCCTTGCAGTGTTTTCTGACAACGAGATGAATATCATCAATGCCATCCTTAATAGTGGAACAGGCGCGGAGATTGAAGGGTATAGAACAGAGTTAAAAAATGCAGGAAAGGAGTCATCAGTAAGTTATAGAACGATTTATCCAGTCGATCTCATACCTAACACATGGACTCAGGCACTAGCAACGAATTTTAATTTTGTGGATCTATTGAGTTCTCCTGATTTTATTCTCCAAGAATTGGAAAATACGCAATCACAATTATCTCAGGAAATGGGGAATCTAGACTTTCTTGATAGTAATGAAGCTGGTGATATACAACAGGCAGCTAAAGCATATCAAGAGGCACAGGACAATTATAACACTGCACAGAGTGACCTCACTAAGACTTTAAGTAAAAATTCGATTGCAGCACTGAAAATATATTTTGCTAATAGACAACCTAAGACTGCAGAGGAAGATAAACAAGCCTCTGGTCAGCAATTCCAAGAAGTAACAAAATTGGCTGAGGAAATAGAAAGTGGACAAACCGATCAAGAAAAACAAGATCCTGGATCAGAAAAGTTAGGTCCTATTCGTCAAGAGGATTGGGACACTATTCAAAAGGGTCAATTGGATCTGATTGACAAACAGCAGAATCTAACCAAAACAGCTCAAGCAGTAGCAGACGCAAGTCTTGATTATATAAAAGCAAAAGGTACTCATACTCAGACAGGGCGGATTGCTAGCAAAATCAACGAATTGAACCAGAAGGTTGACAAACTTAACAGGGAATTAATGGCAGCCTCTAAAAACTATGATCAGGGTAGCCAGTCAGGTAACCTAACTTCCTATGACGACTCTGGGCTTTTTGATACGGTTACAATAGATTTTAGCTCAAGTAGTCTAGAAGAGAAATCAAACTTAGCTGCTTCCGCTTCACAAACTAGTTGGAATGTAGATTTGTTTTTGGGTAGCGCAGGTGGTTCGACTAGCGATTCCTCTTCTGATTTTACTCAAAGCCACATAAGTAAGGACGAGAACATCCAGATAGGTTTCTTGGCAACCAAAGTTACTATTGAGCGTGGTTGGTTTGAACCAGGTATTTTCAATCTGACAAAGGATATGGAATCGGTTTCTGAGCAAAAAATATCCCTTGGTTCACCTAGTCAGCAAGATTTGCAGAATCCGGATACTCTCAATAAATATAACGATGCCATCTTCCCTGCCTATCCTGTTGCTTTTATCATTGCTAAGGATATTTCTATCAAATTCAAGATTAATCAGAGTTCAGTTGCTGCAGCTAACAAGATGATACAGCACCAGAGTAATGTTGGGGGTGGTTTTCTATGTTTTAGTGCCTCTCACTCTGAAAGTTCCGACCAAGAATCTAAGTCTTTATCCTCCAATGTAATGGGTGAAAATGTGATGATTAGGCTTCCTGGCTCACAAATTATTGGTTGGTATCTTGAGTACACTCCTAAAGACAACACTACACATACATCATCGAAAGATAATGACACCACCAATCAATTTATTTCGGCTTTTAAAAGTGTCTCATCATCTTGAAAAAGTTGAGAAAGCTGAAACATAAAGAGTTGACGCTAAGTACCTGGTAATTCTGGCTCTTTTGAGGGGTCACAGATCCCCGACTTCTTTAAGAAGTCGGGGATCGCTCACACCCGCGACTCGTCAAGTTGGCGCTACATCTCCTGCCATATGGACGTATGTGAGTGATCTCCTCACTCACATACTCAGGAGTTTTACGCCTATTGTGTAACCCGATAATGTTTGACTGAAATACCAGTTATCGCATTCATGATGGCAGACTTATTGTCAAGTTTTTAGACAGCACTATTCGTAAATAGCAGCCTTCAATTTGATAAGCAAAACCCTGTCCGCTATATTTGAGGTATACTTGTACTACTAACTCTTCCATTTAGTTTGCTCAAAGATGGATATCACAACTACGTTGAATGAAATTACAGCCCTCAGTATTGAAGACAGAATTCGTCTTGTGCAAGCAATCTGGGACAGTATTGCAGCAGAGCAGGTTTATCCTGATTTGACAGAGGTACAAAAGCGTGAGCTTGATTATCGCATCGATGACTATGAAATAAATCCAGACAATGTACTGACTTGGGAAGAAATTAAAGCATCGGTTAAGGTAATTTCTGAAAATAATTTTACCAATGACAAGGGCGCAAGCCTTGCGCCCCTACGGTGAATTTGTAATCACCTGGTAATTTTAATTCTGGAAATCTCCTAAGTACGCACGCTTACCGCCAAATCATATTCCTAAGTACCACTGGATGAAACAGTTTTTTCTGTTACAATTGCTTCCTGATTTTCCGCACTGGGGAACAATGCCTTAGTAATCCAAGAAGTTAAAACATGGGACAACAATCCTAAAGGGCCAGCAAATAAACACAAAGCAATGGAATGAACCGTCCAAATACCTGTTTTTTGCCCTTCCCAATATACCCATCTACCCACAAATAAATCCAACACCAAAAAGTGAATCCAACCAGTTGCAGCAGCGTTCTCATCGGCAAAAAATCTCGCAATATCTGCTAACTGGGGATTAGACAAAGCCTGGGCATTTTCTGGTGTGACACTGTTGATGAATAGATATAAATACACCGCAGCTAAAGCCACAAAAGGCAGATATGATTCCATTACCTTGCGCGTGACTTTCCAGTTAGGCAAAAAAATCATCAATGCCCAAAATGGCAACACGAAAACATTAGCACCATTGAAGATTTGCGATACTGACATAAAACTTTACAAAAACTTGCCAATAATAAATGTAACCCATTGGTTGACAGTTGTTAGTTGTTAGTTGTTAGTTGTCAGTTGACGGTTGACGGTTGATTCTTCACTCCTTCACTCCTTCACTCCTTCCCTCCTCTTCTAGAGTGTTACCAATTGGGACTCAATTGCGGAGGTATCCAAATCTTTGCCAATAAATACTAAACTAGTTTGCCTAGCTTCATCACTTTGCCAAGGGCGATCGTAAAATTGATCGAATCGGGTTCCTACTCCCTGCATAACTAAACGCATGGACTTATTAGGTACTGAGACAAACCCCTTAATACGATAAATATCCTGCTTTTGTGCGATCGCTTGCAACCCCATCATCAATTTTTCTGGATGGTAATCACGATCTAAAATCAGGTGAGTGGAGCTAATTTCATCATCATGGTCGTGGTCTTCTTCGGTATCATGATGGCTGGGACGACTATCTAAGTTTTCTTCTACCGCTGCATTAAACCCTAACAGTAGGGACGGATCGAGTTTCCCTTCACAGCTGTCCACCATCTTCACTACCCTAGGCAACTCTTGCTTAACTAATTCCTCCACTGTAGCTTTTGTTGCCCCATCCACTAAATCAGTTTTATTCAAAATCACTAAATCCGCACAAGCTAACTGATCCTCAAACAACTCTTGCAGTGGGGTTTCATGCTCCAGGCTATCATCAGCCTCCCGTTGTGCTGCCACTGCTTGCGGGTCACTAGCAAATGTACCTGCGGCTACTGCGGCACAATCTACCACCGTAATTACCGCATCTACCGTGGCACCAGAACGAATTTCATGCCAACGAAAGGCTTTTACTAGGGGCTTGGGTAAGGCTAAACCACTAGTTTCAATCAAAATACAGTCAATACTGTCCCTGCGTTGGAGTAGCTTCTGCATTGTGGGCAAAAATTCCTCCTGCACCGTACAGCACAGACAGCCATTGGTAAGCTCGAATATACTATCGCTGCTGTCACTATCTTCCGGGCAAATTTGACAGGATTTTAATAATTCTCCATCTATACCAAGTTCGCCAAACTCATTGACTAAAACCGCAATGCGTCGTCCTTGGTTATTTTGCAATAAATGACGAATCAGGGTTGTTTTACCACTACCTAAGAAGCCGGTGATGACGGTAACTGGGATTTTTGCTGCCATGTTAGTTCGCTAAAGAGATAATTTAGGGGCAATTCTTCTAAGAAGGAAAAAAGCATTCACCTTTTACTTTCCTAGAGGCACTGCCCCCATAGATTAATTATTCCAGATTGGTTTGGTTTATAGCCGTTGTGTAAAGATTTAATCAGCTGTGGCTAATTCAGTGCTACCACGGCTGCGACGACGGGTGAGGGTATTGTAAACCATAATCCCGATCGCTTTAATTAAATTACCTTCCAATTCCTGGAACATCTTCATGTTCATGCCAAAGGCATCATTGGCTTCATCCACAATGCGATCGCCTGTAGAATCATCAATGGGTAGCTCGTCTAAAGTTTGACGATATTTGTTTTTAAAGGCTTTCTCGTCGCTAATATCGGCAAATTCGTAAAAAGCGGTGCCACCATCATCAAGTTTCATTGCTGTTTGAGCAATACCCTTGAGAATTTGTCCTCCTGACAAGTCACCCAGATAACGGGTGTAGGAATGGGCTACCAATAACTCTGGCTCTTTCTCTGATAATTCCCGGATGCGCTGTACATACTCTTCTCCCGCAGGGGATAGTTTAATTTGCTCCCGCCAGTTAGCACCATAGTAATAGCTCAAGTCTTGCTCTAAACTTTTTTTGCGGTATAGCTCTTTAAAGTTAATTTGAGAAACAATGGGATGGTTTTGCAGCTTATCCATCTCCTCTTCCATTGCCGAGTAAACAAAGTAGAGGTTTGCTACTAATTTCCGATAGGAGTTTTTCTCAACTACTCCCTTTAAAAAACACTTGACAAAACCTACATTTTCTGCCATTGTGTGGGCTTTTTTTGTGCCTACACGCAATTTGCTTGCTAAATTGCTGCTCATGCTAAATTTCTCAACTTTAAAAGGTTAACTGCAGGAGATTTCAATTATAAGGGGGCTTACAAAAGCCACTAAAAAGTTACGATAGAACTTTTTGATAAGAACTTTTATTAAAATTTTTTAAGTTTCTCCCCTCTTAACCTGTTATTAAAGCCAATCAATCTCTGTAGATATTGGTTGTGGGCATTAGTTTTGCCAGCTTTTATAATCAATGGTATTGGCGGAAAATACTGGCAAATATAGATTGCTATATTCTGTGCTGGGGAGAGAATTTTTCTGCATAATTACGTAAACAAACTTAATATTTTGCAACTGCTTAATTGCGATGGCATTTAGATTAGATCCCTGACTTCTATGCTAGATACCCGAACAATGTGCGGATATTGATGCAGAAGTTGGGGATCTCTTACCTCGCGGGCATTTAGATCCCCGACTTCTATGCTAGATACCCCCATGATGTGCGGATATTGAAGCAGAAGTCGGGGATCTCTTACCTAACCTGATGAACTATAGTTTCTTTGAAACAGCTTTACGGTAAACGCATTTACTTTACTAAGTCTTTACAACCAAGTAGTAGAATCCATCGGCATTTTCCCTGACAATAGCCAGTATGAATGTGGATTGCTATGAACCTATAATTCAATTCAAATCCTGAAGAATGAGAATTCATCAGGAATTTGTAGATTGGGTGTATAGTGATATTCTCCAATTTAAGCAAACAATAATCGGTATAAAGCCCCCAAATGCTATTTGTACAGGTGGAAAAATTTTTCCCTACTGTTTGTTGCCCTCCCCAGTTGCTCTACTTGGGGAGCCACCCTTGGGCGCGGAGTAAGAACCCAACAAAGCACTGCTCTCTTGATTTATGGATGGGGTAGTAGTTAGCGCAGCACAAGAGTGCAGGAGGCTAACTGTTAGCGCAGCTCCTCCGCAGGAGGCTAACTGATAACTGAATAACTGATAACTGATAACTGAAATAACTGTGTGGAGTGATTAATATGGTTTCATCAATAACTCGGAATCAAATTAGTGGGGATTTAAGTACTGTCCTAGCAAATATGGAAGGTAGTTTGCCGACAGGAGGCATTAAGTTACCAAAAACACCACTCTTTGGTACGGATGGGATTCGTGGCAGAGTGGGAGATTTATTGGGTGCGCCGTTGGCGTTACAAGTTGGTTTCTGGACTGGTATGGTTTTACGCGCCCATGCATCCAACCCCGGACCTGTAATTCTCGGACAAGACTCCAGGAACTCCAGCGATATGCTGGCAATGGCATTGAGTGCTGGATTAACGGCTGCGGGATTAGAAGTTTGGTATTTGGGTTTGTGTCCCACTCCCTGTGTTGCTTATTTAACTAGTAATAGTCATGCTGTGGGTGGGGTGATGATTTCTGCCAGCCATAACCCCCCAGAAGACAATGGAATTAAAATTTTTGGTGCTAGTGGTGGCAAGCTATCCCAAGCACTCCAGACAGAAATTGAAGCCGGAATTAGAGGTACTGCAACCCCGTCAGTAAATGTAACTAATTGTGGCAAGCATTACTTCCGACCAGAATTAATCAGTGATTATGCTGATGCGTTGAAAAAACCCTTCCCAGGCAATCATCTCCAAGGGATGAAAATTGTTTTAGATGCTGCTTGGGGTGCGGCGGTGGGCTTGGCACTGTCAGTGTTTAAGTCTATGGGTGCAGATGTGATCTGTTTACATAATAAAGCAGATGGCGATCGCATCAATGTTAATTGTGGTTCCACCCATCTGGAAATTCTGCAAGCAGCGGTGCAGGAACATCATGCTGACTTGGGTTTTGCCTTCGATGGCGATGCGGATCGGGTTTTGGCAGTGGATAATTGTGGTAGGAAGGTGAATGGCGATTATATTCTTTACCTATGGGGTAAACACCTGAAGCAAAAGCAACAGCTACCAGATAACTTGATTGTTTCCACCGTCATGGCAAATCTGGGCTTTGAAAGGGCATGGAAACAAATTGGTGGTAATTTTATTCGCACAGCGGTAGGTGACCAATACGTGCAAGCAGAAATGCTCAAAACTGGTGGGATGCTGGGCGGCGAACAATCAGGACATATCCTCTGTCGTCACTACGGAATTACCGGTGATGGCTTGTTAACAGCATTACATCTAGCCGCCTTAGTCAAAGAATCTGGTACTTCCCTAGGGGACATGGTAGATAGCAGTTTCCAAACCTATCCCCAACTGTTGCAGAACGTGCGGGTAGAAGATAGAAATAAGCGGGTAAACTGGAAAGAATGCCAGCCTTTGCAAAATGCGATCGCAGCTGCTGAAACTGCCATGGGAGATTCTGGTAGAATTTTAGTCCGTGCCTCTGGCACAGAACCAGTAATCAGGGTTATGGTAGAAGCCGAAGTAGCCGAACTTGCCCAACAATGGACGAGTAAATTGGTTGCAGTAGTTCAGCAACACTTGGCAGAATAGATAATTCCTCAATCAGTCATCAGTAAATAATCAAAAGTTATCAGGTGTTTTTCTATTTGCCCAAAATATCTTTAACCAAGCATTCAGAAAACTGACAGCTGATAACTTATAACTGATAACTGAATACTTGATTATGGCTAAACCCAAGATTAAAAAAAAACGTTCTCAAACACAATCTTTATCAGCAAAACCAACTTTAACTCTCAAAGAAAGATTAGCCCAGAAACGTAAAGCTGCCCGAACTCGTAAAGAACTTACTAGCCTACTAATTGCCGCCACCTTTGGCGGTTTCTTCTTAGGATTAATTCTTTTCTTTGTCGGAGGAATTAAGGCAGCAGTTCCGGGAGCATTGGGGACTATAATTATGACCTTTGCTTATAAATATCCCCGTCTTGCTCTTTATGCTTTCATCATTTATATTCCATTCGGCGGTACTATTACTTACTACATTGGTAGTAGCCCCGTTTTACAACTAGCTAAAGACGCGTTTTATATCCCAGCATTAATTGGAATTTGGCAAACTTGCCGCAAACAAAGACTACCGGTAATTTTGCCTCAAGGTATTAAAACACCACTATTTATATTACTCGGTTTCTGTATGCTTACCCTCCTGTTTGTCAACGGGATGGAGCAACTAAACCCAGCCCCAGTCGAACTATTTCAGAAAGCACCCCAGGAATTGCCCATAGGCATGGGAATTTTGGGATTAAAAGTATTATTAGGTTATCTTCCCCTAATTACCTGTGCCTATTATTTAATTCGCAATCAGCAGGATTTTTTATTGCTATCACGCATCCAAGTTAGTGTCATTATTATTTGTTGTGTTCTGGGATTAATTCAATATTTACTGTTATTGACAGGTATATGCCAAGGAACTAGGGGTGCCACTGGAGATGCTCTATTTAAAGCAACCTTGGAGGCACGTTGTTATTTTGGTGGTTCTCTGTTATACAGTCCTAGTCAAGGAGTGATTCGTCTACCAGGAACCTTCGTTGCTCCTTGGCAATGGGCATGGTTCCTAATTTCCAGCACATTTTTTGCCTTTGCTACTGGCTTTAGCGACCCTACCATTAGATGGAGAACAGCTGGTTTGGTGTCTTTGGCATTAGTCTTTATTAACGCCGTAATTTCCGGGCAGAGAATCGCCTTAGCATTGGTGCCAACTTGTTTTATATTACTATTGACGATCACTGGTAAAATTGGTGACCTCAAACGCTTCATTCCCGTTGGTATAGGACTAGCCTTAATTTTGGGTATTGCCATGGTAAATTATCCCGAAATAGCCCAAGAAAGAATAGATAGTTTATTTGGCCGTTGGGAAGCTTCTCCTCCTCACGAATTTATTGTGCAGCAATTTGAGGATACTTGGAAAGAGCAAAGAGGCTTCTTTGGCAGAGGATTAGGACGTGCTACCAATTCTGCCCGTTCATTGGGTAAAACCCGTCTGATAGAAACCTATTATCCCAAACTTCTCTACGAAGTCGGAGTTCTGGGTACTTTGGGGTTTTTAGCTTTAGTCTCAACTCTGACGGTAATTGGCTTTAGGAAATATCGCACAATTAAAAACCCTAATTTCCGCAGTTACGCAGCAGCTTTGTGGGTATTTATACTGTTTATTAGTTACAATACTTACTACTATCCTTTAGATGTAGATCCGGTTGCTGCCTATTACTGGTTTTTTGCAGGGGTGCTGTTGAAATTACCAGTATTAGATAAACAAGAGAAAATATTGGAGAATTCTCAACCAACCAAAAGCAAGAAAAAAAGTAAAATATCTAAATCACTATCACCTTAACTAGTACTTTGTCCCATTAATTTTGATGAGTCGCGGGTGCGAGCGATCCCCGACTTCTATCCTAGGAATTGCTACAATGTGCGGATATTGATTTAGAAGTCGGGGATCACCTTACCTAGCCATCATAACTAATGGGACAAAGCACTAAACATTATGGGTGATGTACAAATTCAAATAACTTAAAATTAGCATTGTGAAGTACCTACAGTGACGCTATGCCTTACGGCAGGCTCCGCCAACGCGTACACAGTAGGCTTCCCGTCTCACCCGCCGCCGCCTCATTAAACCCGTGTTTAATTTGGTCTTACACAGCGTCTCTGGTCTTGGGACCTTTATCTCCTCAAGGGAGAACCCAGGCAGCCGCCCATCTTCCATAGGCAGTTTAATTTTTGTTCGTACAACATTCCTCGGATTTACTGCAATGGCATACCATCTAGAAATGTTCTTTCCCCGTTCGCGTAGCGTGCGCTCCGCGCATTCGGGCGATGTGTCTGCGGCAAGTCTTACTACTTTGAAGTTAGCCTTTCTGTTCCATACAGTCGGGTGGGTCATCGACCATTTACATATTATAACGAATACCTCGCCCTTTAAGGGCGGGGTTTATCCCTATCATGTATGTAGAAGATTAAATTGACCGACTACCGACCCTTTGAAAGTGGCGATTCCTCATCGACCCCCTGCCCTGTTAATCCTACGGATTAAATCGGTTGTGGGTCAATTCGTCATCGCCCAACAATTCATCTCACACTGCCCTATGCCTTCGGCACGCTCCGCGAACGGGTCAGATGTGAGCCTTCTTGTTGAAAGAGGTAAAATTATGATGTGAAGTTAGGGAATACTAAATCTTTACAGACATAAAAATAATGAATGATTACCCTTTGATTTCTGTAATTATCCCGACTTATGGTCGAGAGGAACCATTACGAGATAGCCTGATAGATGTCCTGAAACAAGACTACCCAAATTTTGAAATCTTGGTTGTGGATCAAACTCCCAAACATCAGCCAGAAATTACCAATTATCTCGAAGAATTAGCCAATCAGGATAAAATTAAATGGTTTCGCCTGGAATGGGCTAGTTTACCAGGTGCTAGAAATTATGCTATCCGGCGTTCTCTAGGAGAAATTATTTTATTTATTGATGATGATGTGCAAATCACTCCCAATTTTTTAGCTAATCATGCTAAAAATTACGGAAGTAATCCTGAAATTGGAGCTGTTGCAGGGAGAGTCTTTGACAGAATGAAATTAGGGGAATCTGGAGGAAAATTGCAGATTGATTATCTACCTCCTCAAGCAATGGACCCTGGTATAGCTTGGTATCATATTGATTTGGTACATACAGTTAAACCCCAACAAGTGCTATCAGCAAGGGGTTGTAATATGTCTTTTCGACGCGAGATTTTTACTCAGCATGGATTGAGGTTTGATGAGAGATTTCGCGGTAGCGCAGTGCGGGAAGAATCAGATTTTTGTTTGCGTTTAAGGCAGACAGGATATAAGATTTGGTATGACCCAGAAGCTTATTTAGTACATTTAGGAGAAGAAACAGGGGGCTGTCATGATATTAGTACCCGCTCCACAAAATATCAGCTTACTTTCTATCACAATCATTTTTTAATGGGTTTAAAAAGTTTAACTGCAAAACAATGTTTACGCTTCTTTTCACGGTTATTTGACTGCCATGTATTGGGTCATCCACCCTGTTATAAAAGTACTTCTCCCATTATAATATTCACACGATTTTTCTTTTATCATTTAGCTTTTTTCAAAGTAATATTAACCCTGATTAAATCGGTGTGGGACGATGGACAAATATATAGTAAACTTGACGAGCGACCCCCTAAAGGGTTCGTTAGTTACTTCAAGTCGGGGAACCCGCCCAACGTACTAACTCACCGCGACGACGACAGTCGCTCTGGGTAGCGCGAGTCGTGACAAACAAATTATTTAAACTTATACCAATTATATGTAAAGTTGCGCCAAACAGATTTCATAGAGACGTTGCACTGCAACGTCTATACAATCAATATAAATTGCATCTTCATACAGAAACGTTATTAGCACATAGCATCAAGAGAATGGAAGTTTTATTTTGCTTTGACATAAATTATGAGCAACATTTTGGCTCTGCAATGACATCTTTAATATTAAATAATAAAAATAAAATCAAAAGAATACATATTATTATCGATCGCGCCAGCTTAAAATTAAGACATAAATTAGATATTATTAGTAATAAATATCAGTTAGAATTTTGCATTTATGAAATAGATGTTGAACAATTTTACAATTTAAAATTAAGCGCCCATGCTTCAGCGGCAAATTATTTTAGGCTCTTAGCTGCTGATGTGCTGCCACAGTCACTAGATAAGATTCTCTATTTAGATTCTGATTTAATTGTCAATGGCTCACTTGATGAACTATTTGACCTTGATATATCAAATTATCCATTAGCCGCCTCTGGTAGTAAAGTGATCACAACCAAAAAACGCTTACAAATGCAAGGAGATTATTATTTTAATTCAGGGGTAATGTTAATCAATTTAGATTACTGGCGACAGAATAATTTAGGATTCAAAGCTCTAGATTTTATTCGTAACAATCCCAATATGATTCTGCTTTGGGACCAAGATGCATTAAACAAAGTCATTGATGGCAATTTTCTGCCATTGAACTCTAAGTGGAATAGTTTGCTTGATTTAGATAAAAATCAATCCCAAGTGAAAGAAGAATCTGTAATTATTCACTTTGTTGGTTCTTTAAAACCTTGGCATATTTGGTGTATGAATCCTCATAAGAAAATATATTGGGATTATTTGAAACAATCATGTTGGTCTAATTCTATGCCAACTTTACCTAAAAACTTCAAACAAGCTTTATCTGCTATTCGCTACATTATCACTTACCTTTTTTCCAGTTAATACCCCATCAACTTAAAATTATTATATAAAAATAGATGATATGAAAATATTAGTTGCTAGTCACACATATATTGTTGACCTTAATTGCGAAAAGTTACGTACTTTAGCCAATTTAGAACCAAACATCCAAGTTACTGTTGTAGTTCCCCAACGTTGGATTCCTGGTGGTGTACAAAACAAAATTATTGAAACTCAATTTCGGGATGAAGGTAATTTTCGTGTAGTTCCCATTAACAATTTTAGTCAAAACCACCAAGGACTACTTACCTTTGGTACAGATTTGATATCTCTATTACAAGAGTTTAAACCTCAAATCATTCAAGTAGAGCAAGGCTCAAGGGGATTAGCACACAGCCAAATGATTATCTTGAATAAAATATTAGGGTTGAAGGCTAAAAATATATTTTTCACCTGGTGGAATATCCCCTATAAGTTAAAATTTCCTGTATCTTTACTGGAAAATTATAACCTAAAATATAGTCACGGTATTATTTCTGGTAATCAAGATGGGGCAGAAATTCTACGTCAACAGGGATATACGGGTTCTATCAAGGTGATACCCCAATTAGGTGTAGATGAAACTTTATTTAAACCCCAATATCAACCAGAATTATCCCAAAAATTAGGTATTAAACCTGAGGATTTTGTCGTGGGATTTGTGGGTCGTTTTGTTCCGGAAAAAGGTATTTTAACTCTCTTAAAATCACTTGATCTAATCCCAGAAAAACAATGGAAATTATTACTGCTGGGACGAGGTAATTTGCAGTCAGAAATTATTAAATGGGCAGCAGATAAGAGATTTCAAGAAAGACTAATTTTAGTAGAAAGTGTACCACACAATCAAGTTTATCAGTACATCAATCTGATGAATACTTTAGTTTTACCTTCCGAAACAACTTATAACTTGAAAAATTTAACTTCCGTGGGTTGGAAAGAACAGTTTGGTCACGTCCTGATTGAAGCTATGGCTTGTAAAATACCAGTAATTGGTTCTGATTCTGGGGAAATTCCTTATGTAATTGGGGATGCTGGCTTAATATTTCCCGAAGGTGATGCTGGGGCTTTGGCAAATTGTTTAGTGAAATTAATTGATCATCCGGAAGTAGCTCAAAAATTTGCGGAAATGGGTTATCAAAGAGCGATCGCTAAATATACTAATAAAGCATTGGCAAAAGAACAGTTGGATTTTTATCAACAATTGGTCATGGTTAATCAGGAATAGAAAATAAATAAAAATATGCGAATATTGCAAATTATACCTTCAATTTCTTTAGTATATGGCGGTCCCAGTCAAATGATTTTAGGACTAGCTCCCGCACTAGCAAAAGAAGGAATAGAAGTTACAGTTATTACTACCAATACTAATGGCGATCATCGCGGTCAAAAACCCTTAGATGTACCGTTAAATTCACCTATTAAACAAGATGGCTATGAAATAATTTATTTTCGCTGTTTTCCCTTCCGGCGCTATAAATTTTCCCTGGAATTATGTCAATGGTTACATCATCATGCATCTACATACGATTTAGCCCATATCCATGCTTTATTTTCACCTGTAAGTAGTTTATCTGCTGCCATTTGTCGCCAACAGCAACTACCCTATATTTTACGCCCCTTAGGTACTTTAGACCCGGCTGATTTACGCAAAAAGAAACTATTAAAACAACTATATACAGCAATTTTAGAACGTGGGAATTTAGCAGGTGCAGCAGCAATTCATTTTACTAGCACCCAAGAAGCAAAAATTTCAGCAAAATTTGGGGTATCAACCAAGGATTTGGTCATACCTTTAGGGGTAAAAAATGGGCATGAAGGGAAAAATAGGGAAGAAGCAGAGAATTTTATTCGCCAGAAATTTGGCATTGGTAATGATTTACCCATAGTATTATTTATGTCGCGGATAGATCCCAAGAAAGGTTTGGATCTTTTAATTCCGGCATTAGAAAAATTATTAGCAACTGGGTTAGAATTTCACTTCATTTTAGCTGGCAGCAATCCCCAAGACCCAAATTACGAAGCAAAAATTAGATTACAGATGCAAAATTCTACCTTGCGATCGCATAATACCATAACTGGATTTGTCACGGGAGAGTTGAAAACAGCTTTACTGCAAGGGGCTGATATCTTTGTCTTACCCTCCTACTATGAAAACTTTGGCATTGCCGTTGCTGAAGCGATGGTAGCAGGGACACCAGTGGTAATTTCCGATCAAGTACATATTTGTCAACAGGTACAAGAGAGCGAATCGGGATGGGTGGGAACAACGGATGTAGCAACCCTGGTAGAATTATTAACACAGGCTTTGCGAAATCCCCCAGAACGGCAACGAAGGGGACTACGAGCAAAAGAGTATGCATTAAAATATTACAGCTGGGATGCGATCGCTCGTCAAGTGATTGCAGCATATCAACATATTATTCCTGAACTTGTTCCCTGTCATTTTGGTGAGGAATTAAATGAATGCTGATTAACTATTTTCAAGTTAGTCCCCCATGTACGTTTGTACACAACCTGCAGATGAAAATGCGGGGGTGACTAACTCCTCAAGTTAGCACGCAATGCGCCCCTACTGCGGCTCCCACACCTAAGCTGTCAACCATCAACTAACAACTAACAACTAACAACCTCTAACCATTTTCTAGCTAGAAAATAGTTAGAGGTTGACAGTTGACAGGTTAGGAAATGGGAGGCTTAAATCGTAAAAATACTGAGATAGCTAGGTGATTTTCAGTATTTTCTACAATTCAGATTATGATAATTTGAGATACAAATTGAATATGTCTTATGCTTATATAGGACTAATATGGGTGTGTGATCGCGTAGCGGAACACACCCTACAAATACCTAATTTTATTCAAAAATAAAACCGGATTCCTATATATTATTTCAAGTAATTTTTTAGATTCTCATCAGGGTGTGTAGATGCAATAGAGTCTAGGCTTAAATCCTCAATTGAGAGGAAAAGTCAAATGATAGTTTTGTGATGCTAATTGTGAAGTTAAACTCCAGGAAAAGAGGCATACACAACAAATATCGCTGACTTCTGTAACAAAAGCGTCACGTTACCCCGAACAGAATCAATATCAATGAGTAACATTGCAAAAATATTTATAGAACCTGAAGAAATTATCAATTTCCTCAAAACAGAAATGTGTTTGCGGGATATTTATCAAAGAATTTTATTTCAAAGAATAATCAATTCCACTGCTGCAATTAGAGGAGTTAATGTCACAGTTGCAGAAATTGAAGCTGAAGCAAATCGCCAACGCAGGGAAAACCATTTAGAGAAAGCTACTGATACAATAACTTGGTTATCAGAACAGTTAGTTACTCCTAATGATTGGGAAGATGGAATACGCAATCGCTTGCTAGCCAATAAATTAGCTGAAGCATTATTTGCTCAAGATGTTGAAAATTTTTTTTCTCAACATCGTCCACAATTTGAGCAAGTTATTCTTTATGAACTAATTGTCGCGGATGAAAAACTGGCTCAGGAACTTTATTATCAAATTGAAGAAGGTGAAATTAGTTTCTATGAAGCTGCTCATCAATATCATATAGACGAGGAATGCAGACAAAAATGTGGTTATGAAGGTGAGGTTTATCGTTGGTCTATTCAACCGGATATAGCTGCTATCATATTTAGCATTCCCCCAAAACATTTAATCGGTCCAATCAAGACTGAAAAAGGTTATCATTTAATCATAACGGAAGAATTAATACCAGCAGAATTAACAGTCAATAGATATCAAGAAATTCTCAATCAAATGTTTCAACAGTGGTTAGTCTCTGAGTTAGAATGAGCGAATTTAAAATTTAGAATTATTCAGGACTTACGCAAGGACAACGTAAACACAGTCATTGCGACGCAAGGAAGCAATCCCAAACGCCTGATTTTTCGTAGCGAGTGTGTAAGTCCTATTATTATCTCATCGATGAATTGAGGGGCTAATGAAACTCAGAGTGCAAGATATGTGTTATCTAGAGCTAAATACCACAAAAGACCTATAGGAATAAATATTTGTTCCCATGCCTATTCTGACTCGATTTGAATCTGCGATCGCTAACCACTAAATCCATATAGCTATCTGGTAAAATTAATTTTTCTCATCAATGTGTGGCAGTAATTAAACTGTCCATTTGCGATTCCATACAGTTGCAATCAATAAATTTTGATTATTTTAACCTAGTCCCTCATGAACGTTTGTACACAACCAAACATGAAAATACCTCCCTCACTCCTTCACTCCTACCCTACTCTTCGAGAAGCCACTTCGTGTCTACACTCCCTATTTTCAACCTAGGAAATTGTTACTTGTCCATCGGCAATACAAGGTGGCAAATAATTGATGATTTAAAGTAGTAAAAAAATCAATACTTCCCAAAATAAATTTGGAACCTTTTGGTTTGATTGACGACATGGGATATACAAGCAACACCTGATAAATTTTGGTGAATATTATGCCACGTGTTTTCAAATCTTTGGTGACAATTTCTGTTTTGTCCTCTTTTGTGATTGCACCCATAATTCTTTCCGCCGAACAAGCTCATGCCAGACCCCGAAAAGGTACCAACGCTAGCTACATTGGTGCTGGGGTAGCTGCTGGTGTAACCAATGGTGGTAAACCAGGGGATGCAGGGGATGCAGCGACTTTTGGTGGTAATCTTTCCGGTCGTGTTAAGTTGGGTAAACTTCCCGTTTCTGCACGGGGTCAAGTACTCTGGAGTGATGATACAACAGCCATCATTCCCCAGGTTTCAGTGGATGCACCCATTGCTAGGGGTACTAATGCTTACGTGGGTGTGGGTTATTCCTTCGTTGAAAAAGATGGTAAGGCTACTCCCCTAGGCAATAAAGATGCCTTAGCTGTCACCGCCGGGGTGGAATCTGAAGTTGGTAAAAATTTCCTCATCTATAGTAATGCCACTCTCGGTGTTGATGCCTATAAAGATAACTCTGCTTCCGCCGTCAGCATCAATGGTGGTATTGGCTATCGCTTTAAATAAAGGTAATAGCCTCGATTCGCAAACAATTCCCATTACCAATCGCCAATTAGCTATTACCTGCTACCAATTATTAACCAATGTTGCCGTTATGTCTATCTCTGCCCAAAGTTAGATATGGAGATAGTTCGTAACTAAAAATGGATAATTAATAACTAATATTGCTGGGTTTACTAAGTGTTGCATCACTTATAAACCCGGCTTTTCACCGTGGTAAAATTAATATATTCTTCTAAAATCCGACCGGATTACCGGGGAAATAAGCCGAATGGGTGCTGCTAAATTCCTACTTCGGCAGTTGCTAATGCCTTATTGAGAAAACTATAACAACTGCAATGGTTAAATCTGCTCCTCCTGCGACAAATAGCCAAAAACCTTCTAAATTAGAAGGAATTAAGGAACGCAGTAATTTTCTGCGGGAACCTGTAGCAACTGAGTTGCTTCAAGATACCACCCACTTCAGTGAACAAGCCATACAAATTCTTAAGTTTCATGGCTCCTATCAGCAGGATAATCGTGACAATCGAGTCAAGGGGCAGGAAAAAGATTATCAGATGATGCTGCGTACTAGGAGTCCTGGTGGTTTCATTCCACCGGAGCTTTATTTGACTCTAGATAAATTATCTAATGAGTACGGTAATCACACTTTGCGAGTTACCACTAGGCAAGGTTTCCAATTACATGGGATTCTTAAGAAAAATCTCAAGTCAACCATTGCTGCCATTGTCAAGAGTATGGGTTCAACCCTAGGGGCTTGTGGCGATTTAAACCGCAATGTGATGGCACCCCCAGCACCTTTCAAAAATAAAGCAGAATATCAGTATGCTTGGGAATATGCCAATAATATTGCTGATTTGCTTACGCCACAAACAGGTGCATATTACGAGATTTGGCTGGATGGAGAAAAAGCTATTAGTGGAGAAGAAACTCCAGAGGTAAAAGCCGCGAGACAGAGTAATGGGAACGGTACTATTGTCCACGATGGCGAAGAACCGATCTATGGAACCCATTATATGCCCCGGAAGTTTAAAATTTCCGTCACGGTTCCAGGGGATAATTCCATTGATTTGTATACCCAAGACTTGAGTCTGGTGGTAATTACCGATAGTCAAGGGGAATTAACAGGTTTTAATATCTTTGCTGGTGGTGGGTTGGGTAGAACCCATAATAAAGAGGAAACCTTTGCTAGGATGGCAGATGCCATTGGTTATGTAGCCAAGGCAGATGTTTACAAATTAGTCAAAGCCGTTGTTGCTACCCAAAGAGATTATGGCGATCGCACAAATCGTCGCCATGCCAGGTTAAAATATTTAATCCACGATTGGGGTGTGGAAAGATTCCGCTCGATGGTAGAAAAATATTTTGGTAAAGCCATAGAGCCATCCCAACCCTTACCAGAGTTTAAATATGAAGATTTTCTTGGTTGGAATAAACAAGGGGATGGAAAACTATTTTTAGGAATTTCCATCGACAATGGTAGGGTGAAGGATGAAGGTAGCTTCCAGCTGAAAACAGCCCTACGGGAAATAGTGCAGCAGTTTAACTTACCAATTCGCCTTACTCCCAGCCAAAATGTACTGCTGTATGAGATTGCACCAGAACAAAAACCAGCCATTCAGGAAATTCTCGACCGTTGCGGTATTATAACTAATCCCAAGGAAATTGAAGCCCTGACACGCTATGCAATGGCTTGTCCGGCTTTACCCACCTGTGGTTTAGCGATTACAGAATCAGAACGGGCAATACCAGGGATTATAGAACGGATTCGGGTATTATTAAATAAATTGGGCTTAAAGAGAGAGCATTTTGTCATCAGGATGACTGGTTGTCCCAATGGTTGTGCCCGTCCTTATATGGCAGAATTAGGGTTTGTTGGTAGTGCTCCAGAATCTTACCAGGTTTGGTTAGGAGGTTCCCCCAATCAAACCAGATTGGCACAACCTTATACCGATAGGTTGCACCATGACGATTTAGAAAAATTCCTCGAACCCATCTTCGTCTTCTTTAAAAAATCCCGCGAGAAGGGGGAGAGTTTTGGTGATTTTTGTGCCCGTGTCGGCTTTGATGCCATTCGTGAATTTACTGCTAATTACCAATCATCTGCCAGTAGGGGCAAAAATACAGGGGGTCATCGCATAACTGTACGGGATAATGTTTTCAATCAGTTGAAAGCTACGGCTGAAGCTCAAGGTAAATCCATGACTGATTTATTGGATGAGGCATTGAAGGCTTACTTGAAAATTGAGGAGTAGTAACATATTCACAGCCAGCAAAAGCCTGTAATGAGATCAACAAAGCCCGTTCTTGCGGGCTAAATTAATACCAAAAAAATTACATAGCGCTACGCGCTAGGGAACTCTTAACTCTTAACAGGGAACAGCTGGCTGTCAAAGGGTTTGCTGGATTTAGAAATATGCTTATAAGGGCGGCTAGCTGAAAACCCCGAAATGAAAACTACAAATCCAAGAAGATTTGTAGTTTGAGGGTCGTTTACGTCGGGGATGAAAGCTGCTATCAAGCCTTTAGGCTTGAGTGATTTTGTCATTA